>NZ_JAMZEE010000130.1:0-446 GCF_024704895.1 Bacteroides muris (ex Fokt et al. 2023)
CGTCCGGCCATCCTGGTAATACCCATGTAAGGTATATGCTTGCCGGTCTGCCAGTCACCGCAATTGGTGATGCTTGTACCGTCTGCACCCTTGCTGCCAGTCACACAGATGGCGTTCGTTGTGGTGCTTGTACCATCAGTAAAAACTATCCTTGTCCTGGTCCAGATATACCATCCGTTTTTCCATGCCGGAGAGGTAGTCTGCCAGCTGCCTCCGGTTGTGGTGGCCGATGAAGAGGAAAGGTAGTATTCTTCGGTAATGGACCTGATGCCCTTGCCGTCAGCTCCCTGCCCACCACTGATACAAGCCGCTTGGGTGTATTTAACTTCGCCATCAGAATAGACAATCTTCGTCCGCGACCAGATATACTTGCCGGCTTCCCATTTTGGGGAGGTAGTCTGCCAACCGTCCACCGGGGCAATGACATTCGACACCGATATCGCGTA
>NZ_JAMZEE010000131.1:0-440 GCF_024704895.1 Bacteroides muris (ex Fokt et al. 2023)
GGTGTCTTTTTGAAAGTAAAGGGCGCACGTGACCGCCGTGTGGTTATAGAGATACAAGGCGTCATTGCCGTAGCCATGGCCACCATCCATCCGGACCTTATAGAAGTGATCAAATAACGATTACTATGTAGGATGTGGCGAAGTATCTTTTTTCCTCTTTAGAATCTAAAATCATAAATCTGAAATAATATGTCTCTTTTAGAAGAAACAATCGTTCTTCAGCGTGCCGCGCACGACTTGATGTATTTGGGCATGGACGGTAGTCCTATCTATAGTGACGACTTGTCACGTCGTAATGGCGAAGTCTATCGCTTGACCACAACTTTGTATAATTCCGGCACCTGGGGCACTACAGTGGAGGAACAGGCCAATGTTTGTCTCGCTCTTTTGATGGGTTACAGCGCCTCGTTTGTCGACCACGGTGAGAAACAGCAGCATGT
>NZ_JAMZEE010000132.1:0-438 GCF_024704895.1 Bacteroides muris (ex Fokt et al. 2023)
TGCCTTGATTCATTGTCTTGAGCTTTTGGGCAAAGCTAAAACAACTTTTCAATTCAAATCGTCACGCTCCAAAAGAACACATAACTATGCGATTATCAGAGATTTCAAAGAACGATGTTTAATTTAAAGTGCCCACTAGAGTTCACTCCATTTGTATCTCCGCCATCCTTCTACAGCCTCACTGTTTTCTTATTCTACAGACACTATAAAACAAAATGACACAAGCACTTCCCCAGAATGACTGGGACATATAATAAGAGCGTCCGAGTCGTATAATAAAAGCATCCGCCCCCTATCATAAGGATGTCCAACCCCTATGACAGACTTTATCTTCAGGCTGAATATATAAATCTTCAGTCACAAGGAGGTTGTGTCAAAACGTTGGCACAACCTTTTTCTATAATTTATAGTCCTGTTATCTTTTCTTTTGTCTACGCC
>NZ_JAMZEE010000133.1:0-426 GCF_024704895.1 Bacteroides muris (ex Fokt et al. 2023)
ATTTTGCTCCGTGGGAGAGCGTATACTACTATTTCAACAAGTGGAAAAACGAGGGCATCATTGAGGAGCTCCTTGATAAACTTCGCTCTATGGTACGCATCCGGTCCGGTCGCAACGAAAGCCCCGGCATGGGCATTATAGACTCACGAAGTGTCAAGACTTCACATCATGTAGATTCTGTTCGAGGACTTGACGGCAACAAGAAGATTAAGGGCAGAAAACAGCATATAATCGTTGACAGCCAAGGTTATCTGATGTCTGTAGCCGTGCATGAAGCCAATGTTCATGACAGCAAGGGTGCTCCGAAAGTCATTGAGAGGCTATCCTACAAATTTCCTCGTCTTGCCAAAATCCTTGCGGATGGTGGCTATAGAGGAAGCCTTGCAGATTGGGTATTTGACAAATTTAAATGGGAACTTGAAGTTG
>NZ_JAMZEE010000134.1:0-400 GCF_024704895.1 Bacteroides muris (ex Fokt et al. 2023)
CGAGAAGATGCACCGCATCAAGCTCCCTGCGGTATGTGGCACGCATGGCATGCCAGACTTCAACCTCGTTATCCGTTTCCATTTTCGTTATTTTGTTCACAAAAGGGTGTTCCTCCGGGGCTTTGAATACTCGGTATACACCTGGTATCCAATCACTTGCGAGCACCTTATGTGAAATACGGCAAGCATTGTGCCCTTCTTGCCAACAGATTTTTTGCAGTTCTTCATTACCTTCTGGTAAAAAACTATAAACGAACGGATTACAAGAAAAAAGCGTTTTTTAAACGTTCGTTTTTTGAACGTCAAATTTTAGGAAATGAAATAGGGAATCAGTTAACAAAAGGATATGGAAATTTCAAATATTAAACAGGATGCTTAATATGTTGTATTACTGCATATT
>NZ_JAMZEE010000135.1:0-395 GCF_024704895.1 Bacteroides muris (ex Fokt et al. 2023)
TATGGCAGGCTCTCGCTGACACCAATCGGGTCATCGTGCCAGCCGGACGGAACATAGTCATCCACCTGCGAGGTGGCTGGCGTGGAAGGTGTTATGTTCTCTGTCGTATGCTTAAAAATCCACTCATAATCCCTGCCGTCACGCCCATCCTGGCCGTTCTCTACCAGCAGCTCATACTCAGCGGTATTCAAGTCCCCGGTAATGGTATAACCGTAGGACTTGCCGCCGTTCTGGGTCTGCAGGATACGGCGCCCCTCATTGGTCGTCTGAGTCCACATCGGAGGATTGTCGGTACCACCGGGAGCGATGCAGAGGAACACACGTCCGGCCATCCTGGTAATACCCATGTAAGGTATATGCTTGCCGGTCTGCCAGTCACCGCAATTGGTGATGCT
>NZ_JAMZEE010000136.1:0-381 GCF_024704895.1 Bacteroides muris (ex Fokt et al. 2023)
CTGGAAGTACTATGCTTACTTTAATGATATGAATATTTGATATAAGGTCATTTGCAAACTGGTTATTTATATATAAACCTTAAATTACATTATTATGTTTAGACAATTCAGAACAGTCAGCATGATGCTGCTTTTGTTGGGAGGCTCAACAGGAGCGGTTTATGCTGCAAACCCTGATGTAGCAGGGGTGTATGACACACAACAGAGCAGTGTTTGCAAAGGTGTGGTAAATGATGCATTCGGTCCTGTTATCGGTGCCTCGGTAGTAGTAAAAGGAAGTACCAATGGTGTGATTACCGACATCGATGGTAATTTCTCTTTGTCCGGTGTGAAAGAAGGCGACATTATCCAAATTTCATTTGTGGGTTACAAAACGGTAGA
>NZ_JAMZEE010000137.1:0-379 GCF_024704895.1 Bacteroides muris (ex Fokt et al. 2023)
TGCTGATTTTACTTAGAAAAAGGTATTCCTTGGGGGCTTTGAACTACCATTACAGAACTGTAGTTCAATCACTTGCGGGCATCTTATGGGAAGTTTGACAAGCACTATGCCCCTCTTGTCAACAGATTCTCTGCGGTTGTTCATTACCTTTTGGCAAGAGACTATAAACGAACGTATTAGAAACAAAAAGCGTTTTTTAATCGTACGTTTAATGAACAGCATATCATCCTATATATCAATCACTTAAAATTAATTCCCACACATTTTTCTCCAAGTCCCCCTATTTCTCTCCTACTTTTTACACTTTCGCATTTTTTAACCAGATTAAAAAACAGTTAAACGGACGAAGAATTACACAAATGAAAGAACTCAAAAAAAG
>NZ_JAMZEE010000138.1:0-324 GCF_024704895.1 Bacteroides muris (ex Fokt et al. 2023)
GAAAGCGGATGCAAAGGTAAGAACTTCAAAGCATAACTTCCAAATTTTTCCGGAAGTTTTTTTTCTTTCTTTCCTTTTCTCTTTCCTCGTCGTCTCTCTTGTCGAAAGGGAGGCAAAAAGAAATAAAAAAAGTAGAACAACCGTGCACCGTCTCTAAAAAAAGAATGTCAACTCGCGCTGCTTTCGTTTTCAAAAGCGGGTGCAAAGGTAAGAACTTTAAAGCATAACTTCCAAATTTTTCCGGAAGTTTTTTTCTTTTTTCTTTTCCAAGACCCAAGCTCCGAAAGAAACCTATGGCAAAGAGAAGAAAAATGATAGATTATA
>NZ_JAMZEE010000139.1:0-318 GCF_024704895.1 Bacteroides muris (ex Fokt et al. 2023)
ATAACTGTAAATTTCAAGTTTGCCACAAAGGTATATTTATATTAAATCAGCGTCAAGGCGGAAAATAGGACGTTTACGGGCAAGATGCCCTTTTCAGTAATCCAGGTACCGAAGTCAACTCAAAGCAATAACATTCAGAAACCAATTCCGTACTTCACCTTGTTCATCTTATTCTTTTCCATATCCTGTCCCATCCGGTTCTTCCATCCTTTCTTCTTGCTTTCCCTATCCTCCATCTTTACTATCTTATCAGGTTCATGGTTATCACACTGTCGTTTTCCAGAAAGAACACCCGCTGGTTGACGATGCGGTCGGGCA
>NZ_JAMZEE010000013.1:0-101460 GCF_024704895.1 Bacteroides muris (ex Fokt et al. 2023)
ATCAAGGAGCTCCTCAATGATGCCCTCGTTTTTCCACTTGTTGAAATAGTAGTATACGCTCTCCCACGGAGCAAAATCCCCGGGAATCATGCGCCACTGACAGCCTGTTTTGAGAAGATATAGAATCGCATTCATGATGTTTCTGAGAGAATGTTTTCGCTTCCTTTCTTGCGGATTTATAATTTTTTCTATAACTTGCCACTGTTTATCAGTAAGGTTAGTTGAGTATTGTTCCATAACTCTAATTAATTGACACTCATAGAGTTACAAACAAATCTCCAATTAACCTGCTGATTTACAATATATTATTCATTGCAATAACGTTTATCTTCAATAAATTTTAAACAGCTTCTTAATCTATAACTGAAATGATTATGAATACAATAGAAATCCCCGTATTACTGCTGACCGGTTATCTGGGCAGTGGCAAAACAACTTTGGTAAACCACATCCTTTCCAATGAACGCGGCATCAAGTTTGCTGTTATCGTCAATGATCTAGGTGAAGTGAACATTGATGCAGACCTTATACAGAAAGGTGGCGTAGTGGGAAAGAAAGAGGAAAGTCTGGTAGCTCTGCAGAATGGCTGTATCTGCTGTACGCTGAAGACAGACTTGATAGAGCAGATGTTCGAAATCATGAAGATGCAACGCTTCGACTACATCGTGATTGAGGCGAGTGGCATTTGCGAACCGGAACCTATTGCCCAAACACTCTGCTCCATTCCTCATATGGGAGGAGCGTATACCAAATACGGCATTTGCCGCTTAGACTGTATTACCACCGTGGTGGATGCCTTACGTCTGCAAAGTGAATTTTCTTGCGGAGGCGACCTGACCCGCAAAGACATTGACGACGAAGATATCGAAAACCTCATTGTCCAGCAGATTGAGTTCTGCAACATCATCCTGCTGAACAAAGTCGCAGAAGTGCAACCGGAAGAGCTGAAACGCATCAAACAGATTATCCGCACCCTGCAACCCGGTGCCGAAATCATAGAATGCAATTACGCCGACGTGAATCTGGACAAGATTATCCGCACCGGCCTTTTCAACTTTGAACGTGCTGCCACCTCCGCCGGATGGATTCGGGGAATAGAGCGGCAAGTCACCGAGGAAGAAGAGAGGGAAGCACACCACCATCATCACCATGATGAAGAGAAACATCAGCACGAAGAGTGCCATGCCCACCATCATCACCACCATACCGAAAGCGGTGAAGTGGAAGAATATGGCATCGGCACTTTTGTCTATTACCGCCGTCCGGCATTCGACATCCACAAGTTCGACCATTTCGTCGCCACCAAATGGCCTCGCAGCATTATCCGTGCCAAAGGTGTCTGTTACTTCAGCCATAACCGTGACATGTCATTCCTCTTTGAGCAGGCAGGGGTACAGAAGAAAATAACCGAAGCCGGACAATGGTATGCTACCGCCCCCGAAGAAGACCTGATAGAACTGATGCGACAAGAACCGGGACTGCTGAGAGATTGGGATGAAAAGTACGGTGACCGCATGCAGAAGATTGTATTCATCGGTCAACATATAGACAAGGAACAACTGATACACGACTTGGACGAGTGTCTGGAGTAAACCCAAACACCAAAGCCTATTGGCATACAATAAATGAACATAATTCAGCCGGAGACTGAAAGGCATTCGGTCTCCGGCTCATCGTAAGGCTACCTGCTCAGCTCCTCATAAACCGCCGGATGCAGGAAATAGCGTACATCTTTCCCTTCTTCCATTGCCTGACGAATAAAAGTAGAGCTGATTTCGAACACCGGAGAAGAAACTGTCCGCACATTTTGCGACAAAGATGCGGTTTCCACCGGATAACCGGGACGAGGATAAACAAGAATACGGTTTTCGGCAAGAATACGCTCCGACTCATACCAACGGGAGAAAATTCTCCAATTGTCAGAACCGATGATAAGATGGAAAACATGTTGTGGATAAGTTTGTTTTAGTGCATCCAGCGTATGAACAGTATAAGAAGGCCGAGGCAGATGGAATTCAAAATCGGAAGCCCGAAACTTGGGATAACCCTCAGTGGCTAGCTGCACCAGCTTCAAACGTAACTTGTCATCCATCAGTTCGTTTTCTTCCTTCAGCGGATTGTGGGGGGTGACCATAAACCACACTTCGTCCAAGTCCCCGTATTCGCAAAGATAGTTGGCGAGGGCCAAATGTCCGATGTGTATCGGGTTGAATGAGCCGCTAAAGATTCCTATATTCATTTATTCTTATTCATATACAACCTTACAAAGGACGTCTTTGCAACGCACGCCAGGCAGCCCAAGCATTGAAAATCGTCACTACAGAGATAAGAAACATTGAAATACTGGAACGAGGCTCGCCATGCTGTATATACAATACACCCACAACAAGGGAGCAGACGAACAGAATGCTATTAATAATCAGCAATGCCTTGTTCAGCTTCGGGCTGTTCTTCCTCCTCGGTGCCAACTGGTTGTGCACTCCTCCACGTTGTTTCATTCGTTCAAGAATTGAGAGATTACTTTCAATGCTTCCGCTTTGGCTGTCTCCAGGTCATCGTTCACAATCACGGTATCGAACTTCGGTGCAAAGCCCAGTTCGTATTCGGCTTTCGCCACGCGGCTCTCTATCACTTCGGGAGCATCTGTTCCGCGCCCCACCAAGCGTTTGCGCAATTCCTCCACCGAAGGCGGCTGAATGAAAACAGACAAAGCACGCTCACCATAGAATTTCTTGATGTTGCATCCACCCACTACATCTACATCGAACACTACATTCTGCCCGGCGGCCAACTGCTTTTCCACCTGCTCCTTCAGTGTCCCGTAAAAACGGTCCTGATATACCTCTTCATACTCCAGGAATTCATCATTGGCTATACGGTGACGGAACTCGTCGGGAGTCAGAAAGAAATACTCCACTCCGTCTTTCTCCGTTCCCCGGGGGAGGCGGCTGGTAGCCGAGATGGAGAAAGCAAGATTCAAATTCTGTGTCAGCAGATAGTTGATAATCGTTGACTTGCCGGAGCCCGAAGGGGCTGAAAATATGATAAGTTTTGCCATCCTGCTTAGTTATGATTTAACCATTTACAAATTGCTATCCGATACTACATGACGTTCAGCACCTGTTCCTTGATTTGCTCCAGTTCATCCTTCATCTGAACGACAATCTTCTGCATCTCCGCATGATTGGACTTGCTGCCCAGCGTATTGATTTCGCGTCCCATCTCCTGAGCAATGAAGCCCAGCTTCTTGCCTTGTCCGCTTCCGGTCTCCAGTGTGCTGATGAAGTATTTCAGGTGATTGCCGAGACGCTGCTTCTCTTCGTTCACATCCAGCTTTTCGATATAGTAGATGAGCTCCTGCTCCAGACGGTTCTTGTCATAATCCACGCTCAAGGTCTTTTCCAGCGCATCGGTAATGCGTTCCTTCACTCTGGCCACGCGCTCTTTCTCGTAGGGAGCGATGGCCTCCAGCAGACGGGAGATGTTGGCAATCTTTTCGCGAAACTTCTTTTCGAGGGCAGCGCCTTCCTGCCTGCGGAAATCAACCAGCGCATTGACAGCTTGTTCCACAGCCGAATAAACCACAGTCCATTCCTCCTCACTCAGTTCCTGCACATCATTCTTAGTCATCACATCCGGCATACGGAGCAACGTGGCAAACCAGTCCGTCGCATCCGGTACAGGTATTCCTAGATTTTCTGATATAGCACAAATCTGCTTGTAATATCCCTCCACCAACGTCTGGTTGATGGGAGTGCCACTTTCCGCACTTTCTTTCTTCTCTATCCAAAGGCTGAAGTCCACTTTTCCCCGTTCCAGTTTCCGGGATACTTCATTACGAATTTCCATCTCTTTCTCGCGATAAAGCGGAGCGATACGGGCAGACAAATCCATAGCCTTACTATTGAGCGACTTTATTTCAACGTTGATTTTCTTATCAGGCAGTTCGACGGTTGCTTTGCCGTAGCCTGTCATAGATTGTATCATAATGTTATAGTTTTGCGCAAAATTACACGATTATTTTAATTAGTGAAAATAATCACGTAAATTTGCACTACTAAAATCAAGAATAAAAGTTATGTCATGTATCTTGCATATTGAAACGTCCACTTCAGCCTGCTCCGTAGCCTTGAGCGAAGACGGACAGAACGTTTTCAAGAAAGAGGACCTGAATGGCCCTTCACACGCCGTTTCATTGGGAGTCTTTGTGGACGAGGCGCTATCCTTTGCCGATAGCCATGCCATGCTGTTGGATGCAGTCGCCGTGAGCTGCGGTCCTGGTTCGTATACCGGGTTGCGTATCGGTGTGTCGATGGCAAAAGGTATCTGCTATGGACGTAACCTACCGCTTATCGGACTGGAAACCCTGAAAGTCCAGTGTGTACCTGTATTGCTCTACCACGATGAGTTACCCGACGACGCACTGCTCTGCCCCATGATTGACGCCCGCCGCATGGAAGTCTATGCTGCCATCTACGACCGTGCCTTGAAACCGGTGCGCAACATTGCAGCCGATATTGTGAACGAAAGTTCCTACCTGGAATTCTTAGAGCAACATCCGGTCTACTTCTTCGGAGATGGCGCAGCCAAATGCAAAGAGAAAATCACGCATCCCAATGCACACTTTATCGACGGCATTCGTCCGCTTGCCGGCATGATGTTCCCGTTGGCAGAGAAGGCAATAGCCGAACAAGACTTCAAGGATGTAGCCTATTTCGAGCCCTTCTATTTGAAGGAATTCGTAGCCGGCACGCCAAAGAAACTTATTTAAATAATCATCCATTGTCAATTATCCTTTAAAGAAATGCAATATAACACTCAACAAAAGCGGATGCCTCTGCCCGAATACGGTCGCAGCATCCAGAATATGGTAAACCACGCGCTGACAATCGAAGACCGTGCAGAACGCCAGCGTTGCGCAAACACAATCATCAACATCATGGGAAACATGTTTCCCCATCTGCGCGATGTGCCCGACTTCAAACATAAATTGTGGGACCACCTTGCCATCATGGCCAACTTTCAATTGGATATAGATTATCCGTATGAAATTATCCGCAAGGACAATCTGAATACCAAGCCAGAGAGCATCCCCTACCCCAGTACCAAAATCCGCTACCGCCACTACGGCCGTACATTGGAAGTACTGATAAAGAAAGCCATCGAATTCCCGGAAGGAGACGAGAAACAAAACCTGATAGCCCTCATCTGCAACCACATGAAGAAAGACTACATGGCATGGAACAAAGATACCGTCGACGACCGTAAGATTTCAGACGACCTTACCGAACTCTCTGACGGAAAACTGCAAATGACAGACAGCATCGTCCGACTCATGGCCGAACGTATCGACCTGAACTACCGTCCGAAGGTGAACAACCAAAATAACCGGAATAACAATCGGAACAATAAACGGAAATACTAAATTGGAGTTATAATTCAATATGGCATCATTTGTAATCGAAGGAGGACACAGACTTTCCGGTGACATTTACCCCCAAGGAGCAAAAAACGAGGTGTTGCAAATTATCTGTGCCACATTGCTCACTGCCGAAGAGGTGACTGTGCACAATATCCCGGACATACTGGACGTCAACAATCTTATCCAATTGATGCGGGATATGGGAGTCAGCGTATCTAAAAAAGGCATTGACACTTACAGCTTTCAAGCTGCCAACATTGATTTCGCCTATCTGGAAAGTGACGCGTTCCTGAAAAAATGTTCCAGCCTGCGCGGTTCCGTCATGCTGGTGGGGCCGATGGTGGCACGTTTCGGCAAGGCCATGATTTCCAAGCCGGGCGGAGACAAGATAGGACGCCGCCGTCTGGATACACACTTTATCGGTATCCGGAATTTAGGAGCCGACTTTGTCTATAATGAGGAGCGTGGCATCTACGAAATCTCAGCCAAACAACTGCATGGCAGTTATATGCTACTCGACGAGGCATCTGTTACGGGAACTGCCAATATCGTAATGGCAGCCGTCCTTGCCAAAGGCAAGACCACCATCTACAACGCCGCCTGCGAACCCTACGTGCAGCAACTTTGCAGAATGCTGAACCGGATGGGAGCTAAGATAGAAGGCATCGCCTCCAACCTCCTGACTATCGAAGGAGTAGACGAGCTGCACGGAACCGAGCATACCATCCTCCCCGACATGATTGAAGTGGGCAGTTTCATTGGCATGGCAGCCATGACCCGTAGCGAACTGACCATCAAGAATGTCTCCTACGAGAACTTGGGAATTATCCCCGACAGTTTCCGTCGACTCGGCATCAAGATGGAGCAGTGGGAAGACGACATTTACGTGCCCGCACAAGAGACGTACCAGATAGAGTCCTTTATCGACGGCTCCATCATGACCATTGCCGACGCACCCTGGCCCGGACTGACACCAGACTTGCTCAGTGTGCTGCTGGTGGTTGCCACCCAGGCAAAAGGCAGTGTACTCATTCATCAGAAAATGTTCGAAAGCCGTTTGTTCTTTGTGGACAAGCTGATAGATATGGGAGCGCAAATTATCCTCTGCGACCCGCACCGCGCCGTTGTCATCGGTCACGACCACGGCTTTAAACTACGTGGCGGCAACATGACCTCGCCCGATATCCGTGCGGGCATCGCCCTGCTGATAGCTGCCATGAGTGCGGACGGCATCAGCCGCATCCACAACATAGAGCAGATAGACCGTGGGTATCAGAACATCGAAGGGCGACTGAATGCGCTCGGAGCAAGAATAACAAGAATAGAATAAGATGATAAAGAGAGAAGAAGTATATAAGATAGGTATATTCAACAAGCCCCACGGCATTCACGGAGAACTATCGTTCACTTTTACGGATGACATCTTCGACCGGGTGGAAGCCGAATACCTAATCTGCCTGCTGGATGGTATACTGGTGCCTTTCTTCTTGGAAGAATACCGTTTCCGCTCCGACACCACCGCCCTTGTCAAACTGGAAGGCGTGGACACGGCAGAACGCGCCCGCATGTTCACTAATATTGAGGTCTACTTCCCCGTAAAGCATGCAGAAGAGGCAGGACCAGGTGAACTGAGTTGGGACTTCTTCGTCGGTTTTCGTATGGAGGAAGTACATCACGGCACGCTGGGAGAAGTGACGGACGTGGACACATCGACCATCAACACACTGTTTGTGGTAGATTATCAGGGAGAAGAACTGCTGGTGCCGGCACAAGAAGAGTTTATCATAGACATTGACCAGAAGCACAAGGTCATCACCGTAGACCTGCCGGAAGGTTTGATAGCTTTGGACGAAACAGAAGAGGTATGAAAAAGAAACGAAGAAAAGCATTTTGGAGTAACATCAAGTTCAAGTACAGACTGACGATTACGAACGAGAATACCCTTGAGGATATCATCACGTTGCGCGTATCCAAGCTGAACGGGCTGTCCGTATTGCTCTCCGTGCTGTTCGTATTGTTTCTCATCGCCTCCCTGATCGTAGCCTTTACCCCACTGCGCAACTACCTGCCGGGATATATGAACAGTGAAATCCGTGCCCAGGTAGTGGAGAATGCCTTGCGCGTAGATTCCCTCCAGCAACTGGTGAACAGACAGAACCTCTATATCATGAATATCCAGGACATCTTCCAGGGCAAGATAAAGGCAGATACCATACATTCCATCGACTCGTTGACCCACCTGCGCGAAGATTCGCTCATGGAACGTACACAACGGGAAGCCGAATTCCGCAAACAGTACGAGGAGACAGAAAAGTACAACCTGACGAGCATCACCGCTCGCCCCGAAATAGACGGACTGATTTTCTACTGCCCCACACGCGGCATGATTTCATCTCCCTTCAATGCCGAAACAAAACACTTCGGCACGGACATTGCCGCCAATCCGGGCGAAAGCGTATTGGCCACCTTAGACGGTACCGTCATACTGAGTACCTACACTGCCGAGACGGGTTATCTGATAGAAATACAGCACAACCAGGACTTCGTGTCAGTCTACAAGCATTGCGGCTCTCTGCTGAAACGGGAAGGAGATGCGGTGAAAGGGGGTGAAGCCATCGCACTGGTAGGAAACACCGGCGAGCTGTCCACCGGTCCCCACCTTCACTTCGAGCTGTGGCATAAGGGCAGGGCCGTAAATCCCGAGCTTTACATCGTATTTTAGTCTCCAAATAGTAAATTGTAAATAGCATAATAGTAAATGAAACAGATTGCCATACTCGGTTCTACCGGTTCCATCGGTACACAAGCGTTGCAGGTCATCGAAGAACATCCCGACCAGTACGAAGCATACGTATTGACCGCCAATAACCGCGTAGAGGAACTCATAGCCCAGGCACGCAGATTCAAGCCTGAGGCAGTGGTAATAGCCAACGAATCGAAATACACGCAACTGAAAGAAGCGCTTGCCGACCTACCTATCAAGGTATATGCCGGCGCAGATGCCCTTTGCCAGATTGTGACCGAAAATCCCATTGATATGGTATTGACCGCCATGGTGGGATATGCAGGGCTGAAGCCCACCATGAATGCCATCCGAGCCCGTAAGCCGATAGCCCTTGCCAACAAAGAGACGCTGGTGGTGGCGGGAGAGCTCATCAATGACCTGGCACGCTTCAGCGGTGTCCCCATCCTACCCGTCGACTCCGAGCACTCCGCCGTTTTCCAGTGCCTGGCCGGTGAGATAGGCAACCAAATAGAAAAAGTGATACTGACTGCCTCCGGAGGTCCGTTCCGCACCTGCACTATGGAGCAACTAACAACCGTCACCAAAGCGCAAGCACTGAAACACCCCAACTGGGACATGGGCGCCAAAATCACGATAGACTCTGCTTCCATGATGAACAAAGGGTTCGAGGTAATCGAAGCCAAATGGCTGTTCGGTGTACGTCCCGACCAGATAGAAGTCGTGGTACACCCGCAATCCGTCATCCACTCCATGGTACAGTTTGAGGACGGTGCCGTGAAAGCACAACTGGGAATGCCGGACATGCGCCTGCCCATCCAATATGCCTTCTCCTATCCCGACCGGTTGAAAGCCTCTTTCCCGCGCCTGGACTTCAAGCTGTGCACGGAACTGACGTTCGAGCAACCGGACACCACCCGTTTCCGTAACCTCGCCCTGGCCTACGAAGCGCTACATCGTGCAGGCAATATGCCTTGCATTGTCAATGCCGCCAATGAAGTGGTGGTAGCTGCCTTCCTGCAGGACAAAATTTCGTTCCTTGGCATGAGTGAAGTAATAGAAAAGACCATGTCGCGCGTATCCTACTTACAGAAGCCCACCTATGAAGACTATGTGGCTACGGATGCCGAAGCCCGACGGATAGCAGAAGAGCTGATTTGATAGATACACCGGAATGAAAAGAATTATAAAAAACATCTACTCATTTGATACGTTAAATAAGAAAACGTACCTTTGCGAAAATTATAAAAATCGTAAAACAGCAAATAATTAGATGGAAACATTCTTGATTCGTGCCCTGCAACTCATTATGAGCCTCTCGTTGCTCGTTATTGTTCATGAGGGGGGGCACTTCCTTTTTGCGCGTCTGTTCAAGACGCGGGTAGAAAAGTTCTGCTTATTCTTTGACCCTTGGTTCACATTATTCAAGTTCAAGCCCAAACACAGTGACACGGAATATGGTATCGGGTGGCTACCCTTAGGTGGTTATGTAAAAATAGCAGGTATGATAGACGAATCTATGGATACCGAACAGATGAAGCAACCCATGCAGCCATGGGAGTTCCGTGCCAAGCCAGCATGGCAGCGCCTGCTAATTATGGTAGGCGGTGTATTGTTCAACTTCCTGCTCGCATTGTTCATCTATTCCATGATACTCTTTACTTGGGGCGACGAATATATACCAGTACAAAAAGCCCCATTGGGTATGGATTTTAACGAAACAGCCAAAGCCATAGGCTTCCGCGACGGCGATATCCTAATATCTGCCGACGGGGTACCATTCGAACGCTATGACGGCGACCTGCTGACCAGTATTGTCGATGCCCGTCAGGTAAGCGTATTGCGTGACGGGGAAGCTGCTTCAGTCTACATCCCCGAAGACATGATGAACCGCTTGCTGGCAGACAGTGTGCGTTTCGCCAGTTTCCGTTTCCCTTATGTAGTCGACAGCCTGATTGTAGGATACCCTGCCGCTTCCGCCGGTCTGCAAGTGGGCGACAGCATCACCCACTTGGATGGAAAGTCAATAAGCTACTACGACTTCAAAGAAGAGATGCTGAAGCGCAAGAAAGCCAACGCATCCCATGAGGTAACCTTAACATACGTCCGTAACGGTGTAACAGATACTTTGAGCATGATAACCAATGCCGACTATGAAATAGGCGTAGCAGCACGTACGGCAACCGACAAACTGCTGCCCGTTGTCCGCAAGGAATACAGTTTCCTTTCCTCTTTCCCTGCCGGCGTATCTTTGGGGGTAAAGACTCTGAAAGGCTACGTAGGCCAGATGAAATATCTTTTCTCCAAGGAAGGAGCCAAGCAACTCGGAGGTTTCGGAACCATCGGCAGTATTTTCCCCGCCACGTGGGACTGGCACCAGTTCTGGTACATGACGGCATTCCTCTCCATCATCCTTGCCTTTATGAATATTCTGCCCATCCCTGCACTGGACGGTGGACACGTGTTATTCCTCATTTACGAAATCATTGCACGCCGCAAGCCCAGCGACAAGTTTATGGAACGTGCGCAGATGGTGGGCATGTTCCTCTTGTTCGGTTTGCTGATTTGGGCAAACTTCAATGATATACTGAGGTATTTCTTTTAAAGAACAAGACATAAAAAAACGCATCATCCATTCGCGGTAGAACGGATGATGCGTTTGCATCAAACAGATGATGTATTCGGGGCAAGCAGACGATGCGTTTGAACCAAACACATCATCTGTTTTTTTTGTGTCTTATACCAAATGGCCGATCCACTCTTCGCGGTCGCCCGGAAGCAGGTCTATTACCGGAACTTCAACCATTGTATAGCAACCAGGCTGCTGACGCATAGCGGCACGCGCCACACATACCAGCACTTGTGCCGTGAGGGCAGGATTGTTGATACGCATGTTGAACTCAAATAGCTGGTTCTGCGTCTTGCCAGACACACCTTTACGGGTCAGGTTTACCCCATGACCCATATCGAGCAGTGCATCCACACTCGGAACCAATTTTACATGTGTTTCGTCATTCACAAAGTACGGGTCGGCTTTGATGGCTGCAGTCACCTTGTCAAATTCGTAGCCATCCTTCAACTCGATGTACACCATACGACGGTGAATGCCGGTTCCTGTAGGAATAGTCATGGAAAGGGCGGCTTTCACACCTTCGATGGCCTTTACAGCCACGGTATGTCCCATGCTCATGCCCGGACCAAAATTAGTATAGGTAATGCCTTTCGGAGCAATGGCTTCCAGCATGGTGCGGACAATGGAGTCACTACCCGGGTCCCAGCCGGCAGAAATGATGGATACCGTATTATGCTTTTTAGCCTCTGCATCCAGTGTGCGGCGCAAGGCAGTGATACCCGTATGGATATCGAAACTGTCCACAGTATGAATGCCTAAAGCAAGAATCTCCTTTGCATACTCTTCCACCTTGCGGGTAGGCGTACAAAGGATAGCCACATCCACATCTTTCAACTCCTTGATATTCTTCACAACGGGATATCCGCCCAGCTCCGCAGGACAGTTTTCAGCTCCGGCACGGCGCACTACACCGGCAATTTCAAAATCGGGAGCTGCTTGCAAGGCTTCGAACACATAGTGCCCGATATTACCATAGCCAACAATGGCTGCTCTTACTTTTTTCATTCTTTTTTATGAATTTATTTATCAGTTTTCTACTTTATCGGCGCAAAAGTAATCATTTTAATTTATTATATCGGCAAAAGTCTCTGCTGTTTCACACAGTTTTTCTTTTTTTAGTGTGTGAAAGTCCAATAATAATTCATACATTCGCAGATGATATGTGCACAAGGCGCATTTTAGGCCAACAAGCAAAAAAATTATGATAGAATACATCAAAGGCGGGATTGCCGAACTAAGTCCGGCAACCGCAGTAATAGATTGCAACGGACTGGGATACGGTGTCAATATTTCATTGAACACGTATGCCGCCATCCAAGGCAAAAAAGAATGCAAGCTATATATATACGAAGCTATCCGTGAAGACGCCTATGTCCTCTACGGCTTCGCCGACAAGCAGGAACGCGAACTATTCCTGCTGCTCATCTCCGTGTCAGGAATCGGCGGAAACACAGCCCGCATGATTCTCTCGGCACTCTCGCCATCCGAACTGATAAATGTCATCAGCACGGAAAACGCCAATCTGCTGAAAACAGTCAAGGGCATCGGACTGAAAACTGCCCAACGGGTGATTGTGGACTTGAAAGACAAAATCAAGACCGGCAGTGTGGCAGCCGACAATACCGGAACCATGGGTACTCTCATATCGGCCGCCAATACGCAAGTGCAGGAAGAAGCCGTAGCAGCCCTTACCATGCTGGGATTTGCACAAGCCTCCTCACAAAAAGTGGTACTTGCCATTTTGAAGGAAGAGCCAAGCGCACCGGTAGAACAAGTCATCAAACTGGCATTAAAGAGATTATGACAACAATCCACATACAACATTGGTTAAAGGCCAATCAACGTACTCGTGTATTGCCAACGGATAAATGGTATCTGAACTTTGCCACAAGTATCCTACCCTCCGTCAAAGCCTCTCCCCTATTCTGCAAGGAAGACTGCCGCACGCAAGCAAATACGGCCATTGCTCTCAGCATGTACTTTCAAGATGCTATTGCCCAAAACGGAGGATGGAAACTTTTCACCGAAGTACATCGGAAAGTATACGGAAACCATCTGCCGTTTTATCTGCCAGCTGATAATTATGTGCCCGATGAAATAAATCCGGAGGACATAGCGTTCGTACTATGGACCTTGAAATCACAGCCTGGCTCTCCCAACCAGAACTACACCCTGTTCAGCCCTTATGACAAAGAGCTACTTGCGCTGAGCCAAACTGTGTACAAACTGATGGACGCACGTTTTGAAGAAGCTCCCATCCGAGAAGAAGCATCCTCCTGTCTTTGGGTGACGGGAACCGACTTGCCGGACATGCCCATTACTCCGCTTCCGGAAGTCACTCCGGAAACCAAGTTGGGCAACCTGACCTCCCGCTGCCTGAAATACAGCAAAGGGAAACCGTTGCTATATTTCACCAACTATAAAGAGCTATGTACTTTCTTCGTCGATATACTGGGATGGGAAAACAAACCATCGGCACTGCTACCCGACTTGGAGCATAAAAAGGAATTCGTAATCTATGCCAACACCAAAGGTATGCTCATAGCCCACAACGTAGCTGCCTGCTTCCGTGAAGCGCATAACCCGATGTATGATGCCAAGCGTGCGGCAGCGGAAGGATATGATATGTTCTGCCAACCCGGCTATTGCCCCTTCGACCTGCTGAAATACGGAATGGCAAAAGGAATTCTACCCGACGTGGAACTCCCCTTCCCGAAAGGAAAAGAAATACTGCAACAAAACTGGGACTTCATAGCCCGCTATTATCTACGTCAATATTATGAAGGCGAATAATCATTCTGGAATAAAACCAAAACGAAACAACAAAACCAAGCCAACCGGTAAACGAATTGGTAAATCAAAACCTTCGAAAGCGAACAATCAGCTTAACAGAAGGGTCAAATAATAAAAAATGGATTATTGATAATTGCCATGCGGTTTCACGAAACACACTGCACAGTTCAATTATCAATAATCCATTTTCCCATTATCAAAGTTCCACAATCTCTTCCTTGCACAACGTCAGTTTCTCTACTCCATCTGCCGTTACGACCCAAGAGTTTTCGATACCGACGGGACCGATGCCCGGCAAAACAATCTTTGGCTCCAATGCAAAGACCATGCCCGGTTCCAGTTCCTGTTTCACGCGCGGAGCCAATACCGGCATTTCATTTATTTCCAGACCGACGCCATGTCCGATGAACTTAGCCTTTTGAGTGGCTCCCATAAAGTTATCGGCAAAGCCCGCTTTGGTGACAATATTGATAGCGAGATTGTAAAGGTCCTCACAAACGGCCCCCGGTTTCACCTTTGCTACAACAGCCTCTTGTATGTCCAGACAAACCTGATGGGCAACGTATGCCTTTTCCGGCAACTTTCCGATGGAAAATACGCGGCTCATGTCGCCCATATAACCATAAAAGTTTCCTCCCATATCGACCATAAAGCTATGACCGGGCTTCAACAGTGCACCGTTTACGCTAATAGGCAGTGACGGGTCAAGTCCCTCGCCTCCCAAAGCAAAGTCATAGGGGGCAGGCACAGTGGCATTGTCTCCTGCCAACAGACTTCCCATAAAAATTTCCATGCTTTGCCCGAAGGTGCGAAAAATGCCCAGACAACCTTCCAAACGCATCAAGCGCTCTATTTCTATGGATAACCGGCAATCTGTCATTCCCGGTCTGTAAACCGAAGGTATTTGTTCATAAGCCTTGGCATGTGCAATGCCGGAACGACGGAACATCTCAATCTCCATTCCAGTCTTGACACTTCGGGCTTTCCGGATAAGGGCCGTACCACAAGGAAGCACCTCCGTCTCAGGGAAACAAGTAGCCAAACGGTTATATTCCGTAAAAGACAACTCGTCCCCCTCCAGCATCAATCTAGCAGGTATGGACAAGCCGCATTCCTTCAACAAATCAGGGAGTTGTTCTGGTTTACGGATAAGATGTATATGTTCCCCTTTGATATTGTTGGGACGTTTGATAAATAAACGGGCAGGAGCATTCAACGGCAAATACAGATAACCACTGACAACACGTCCGTACGTATAGATTAAATTTACATTACAAGCGATAAGAGCGGCATCAATCTCTTGTTGAGCCATGAGAGAGCGTATTTTATCACGTCTCAGTTTCAATTCAGGTAGTAACATCTCTTTGTCATTTATGATTTCGTGCGACAAAGATACAATTTTTTCATTGAGAATGGAAAGTTAAGAATAGCACTGCATTATATAAACATGCCATAAGGCCAATTTTCCATTCTCAAAAAAAGTACTGCCCCATACCTTCACAGGCGTAGGGCAGCACAAACCACAAATACAAATACAACTAAACAAAGTTTTTCTCTTAGATAATTCCCTGACCCATCATGGCATGAGCCACCTTCATGAAGCCGGCGATATTCGCTCCTTTCACGTAGTTGATGTAGCCGTCAGGTTCTGTCCCATATTTTACGCATTGAGTATGAATTCCGTGCATGATGGCGTGGAGTTTTTCGTCCACTTCGGCTGCACTCCAGCTGAGGTGCATGGCATTCTGTGACATTTCCAGTCCGCTGGTAGCCACACCACCTGCATTGACAGCCTTGCCCGGTGCATACATAATCTTGTTTTCGATGAAAAGGTCGATAGCTTCGGGCGTACATCCCATATTGGATATTTCGCCTACACATGTCACCTTGTTGTCAATGAGGCGTTGTGCATCTTCGCCGTTCAGCTCGTTCTGGGTAGCGCAAGGCAGAGCGATGTCCGCTTTCACTTCCCACGGGCGTTTGCCTGCCACGAAAGTAGAGCCGGGGAATTCGTCGGCATACGGTGCCACGATATCATTGCCCGATGACCGAAGTTCCAGCATATAATCTATCTTTTCGCCACTGATGCCATTCGGGTCGTATATGTAACCGTCGGGACCGGAGATGGTAACCACCTTGGCACCCAGTTCGGTAGCCTTGGTAGCAGCGCCCCAAGCCACGTTTCCGAAACCGGAGATGGCAACGGTCTTGCCCTTGATATCAATACCTTTAGTTTCTAACATCTGGTTCACGAAGTACAAGCCGCCGAATCCTGTTGCTTCAGGACGAATCAACGAACCGCCAAATTCCAGTCCTTTACCGGTAAATGTGCCCGTAAATTCGCGAGTCAGCTTCTTATACATACCGAACATATATCCCACTTCACGACCACCTACGCCAATATCACCGGCAGGCACATCCATATCCGGGCCAAGGTGACGCCATAATTCCAGCATGAAAGCCTGACAGAAGCGCATGATTTCAGCATCGCTCTTTCCGCGCGGAGAGAAGTCGGAACCACCCTTACCGCCACCCATAGGCAATGTAGTCAAAGCATTCTTGAAAGTCTGCTCAAAGCCCAAGAACTTGAGGATGGAGAGATTTACGGAAGCATGGAAACGAATGCCACCTTTGTACGGGCCAATGGCATTGTTGAACTGTACACGATAGCCAAGGTTCGTCTGAACTTCACCCTTATCATCCACCCACGTAACGCGGAAAGTAAATATACGGTCAGGTTCGACCAGACGTTCTATAATTTTTGCTTTCTCGAACTCAGGATGTTGGTTATAGATATCTTCGATGGAAAGAAGAACTTCCTTTACGGCTTGAAGATATTCAGACTCGCCGGGGTGCTTTGCCTCTAAAGAGGCCATGATACGTTCGATATTCATAATATTACGTTTTAAAGGTTATTACCTTGTTAACTAAACGTTATTCAAGCAAAGTGTCAACGAATAACACCGCAAATATAGGAAAACTTTTCAGAATAGCTAAACTTTACGGTTAGATTTTGATTAAAGAATGATAAAATGTCACTCCGGCATCCTCTATTCATACCTAAGCGGTCTATTCTTCTCGTATTCTGCCTACAGTTCGCTATAACAGTATAAATATAGAAAATTATAATAAAAAAATAAGAAATGACGAATAATTTACGAAAAAAGACACAATCCTCACGGACTATGCCTTTCCAATTGTTAACTTTAATTCTTAAATACTTGTATTAAATCTGCAACATAACAATTACTTTGCACGGACAATCTTCATAATTTCTTCAATCCTTTTACCTCTTCTTTTGTTGCTTCTCGAACACTGATAGCCACCCCTCCACTACTTGCCAAGGGTTGACGCAGCACACTCTTTGACGTTACTATGCCACGACGGATGTCATAGCTCTGCGGATTATCTTTCCAGTCTGCATCCCGACCATCTGCATAAACGGTAACAACATATTTCCTTCCTTCGGGTAAGAAAGAGAAAGGAATAGTTGCCGTACGGGGATGTTCGTCGGTAATAGCACCTATATACCACTCTTGTTTTCCTTTGGCTTGACGAGCCACCGTGATATAATCACCCGGTTCGGCTTCCAGATACCAAGAATTGCTCCAATCCACCGCTACATCCTTAATAAATTGAAACGCATCGGGAAAACGGCGATAATTGTCCGGAAGGTCTGCTGCCATCTGTAACGGAGAGGGCATCGTTACATATAGAGCTAATTGTTTTACCAATGTAGTACCCGCCTGACCTTTAGGTTTCGAACCATTATAATACGAAAGTTTTGTCTGGAAAATACCAGGAGTGTAATCCATCGGACCACCCTTCAACCGAGTAAACGGCAAAATACAAGTATGATCCGGATCATTGCCCCCCATAGATTCAAACTCACCACCACGGGCAGATTCTTGCGCTACCCAGTTGGGCCAGGTCCGGCACAAGCCGGTGGGACGAACAGCCTCGTGACTATCTACCATAATCTTATAATCAGCAGCACGCTTCACCACATGTATATAATGATTGTTCATCCATTGTGAGGAATGATATTCACTACGGGGAATAATTGAGCCCACATATCCGGTCTTTACAGAATTATAGCCATTATCTACCATAAATTGAAAGGCTACATCCAGCTGCCGCTCATAATCGGCAGCATTAGCAGCCGTCTCATGATGCATGATAATCTTTACCCCCTTTGATTTGGCATAGGCATGCAGTGCCGCAACATCAAAGTCCGGATAAGGTTTGTCAAAAAGGAACTGACGGTCCTTACGATAGGATGCCCAATCTTCCCAACCTTCATTCCAGCCCTCAACCAATACCGCATCAATACCATTCTCCGCCGCAAAGTCTATGTACTCTCTTACATGTTCAGTATTGGCCGGATGATGTCCATTAGGAGTTAACTTTGAATAGTCGGTTATGCCAGGTTTAGCCTTATAATAGTCGCTATACGCCCATGTACCTCCTCCACCAGTAAACATCTCCCACCAGACACCGATAAATTTCTGTGGCTTAATCCAAGAAGTATCTTCCAGCTTACAAGGTTCATTCAGATTAAGAATCAACTGGGAAACAAGGATGTTACGTGCATCGTCACTAACCATAATTGTACGCCACGGGGTATGCAACGGTAATTGCAGATATCCTTTCTTTCCTAATTTATCGGGGGTAAGATGAGCAGAGAAGTTAAACTCTTTATCATCCACATTCAGCAACATGGCAGAATAATCGACCAAGGCAGCTTCATGAATATTGATATAAAGTCCTTCGGTAGTCTTTATCATAAGAGGTGTTTGTACTGTGAATGAAGTCGCTTTAGCTTCATATCCTTTTTTACGTAGATTACGTTCCATAGCTTCGCGCACTTCGGAAACGGCCGCAGTAGTATAGGCAAACTCATTCGTATCATAATCACCGGGAATGCAATAGAGTGTATGATTACCGGTCAGATTGAATTCCGTCAGTTCGTCTTTTACCGTCAGATAATTCATGGTTTTCTGCTCCGGCAACTCATAACGGAATCCGAGTCCATCGTCAAACAATCGAAAACGTACAATCATCGTACGGTCGTGCTTTGCCGGTTGTGAGAGAGTGACAGTAAGTTCATTGTAATGGTTACGGACTTTTTCATACTCTCCCCATACAGGCATCCAGGTTTCATCAAAAGTAGAATTTGTTGCATCAAGAATCCGGAAACCATTTGACAAATCCGCTTCTTCCATAAGTATTCCCAAGGCAGAAGGTTCTACAACCGTCTCTCCTTTGTAATATAAGCTATAGACCGGCACCCCCTCGGAATCAAGCACCACATTGAGTTTCAGATTCCCATTGGGAGATAACAATTCGTGTGCCATAGCCACACAAGCAATTCCCAGAAATACAACTGTTAATAATACATGTTTCATATACATCCGTTATTGTTGATATATAAAATATTGATAAGGTTCCATCGTCATTACCGTAGGCAACTTCACATCCACACCGGCAATCATATCGGTCATGGTCTTGCCAGCATGCTCCATAGGTACTTTCACTTGTACAGACTCATTGGCGGTATTCACCATGACTAGCATGCCATGACTGCCTGCTGCCCGATAAAATGAAGCGACATCTCCGGTAGTATAAACTTCCAGTTCACCACCACGTACGCTGCTCGTAGCTTTATAGGCTCTGATGATTTCTGCCATCTCTTGCGCAAAGGCTTCATTGGACTTCAAGTCTATAACTCCGTAATTGAAAAAGTTAAGTGACCGCGGATAGGCTGCTTCCTGCGAACTATAAATAAGAGGTATCCCCTCGAGCATGGTCGCCAATACAAAAGCAGACATGGCACCACGCTCACCGCCATAACATTCTATCGGTGAAGCCTCACTTGCCTGGTCATGATTAGTAGAATAGCGTAACCGTAACGTACCCTCCGGCATTCCCTCCAATTCGGAAATATTCATAGCATAAAGGTCAGCAAGTGAGCATTTACCGGCATAATAGTCTTTCAGTCTACTATGGAAGTTCCAGCCGTAGAGCAGGTTGAAACCATTGTTCATTAAAGACGTTTTTCCGCCTTCGGCAAGCATCAGCAGATTATTATCAAGTGTACGAAGCTCGGCGATTGCTTTCTTCCAGAAAGTATCTGGTACCCCCTCGGCATAATCACAACGGTATCCGTCAATACCAATTTCTGTTACCCAATACTTCATGGCATCAATCATGGCTTGCTGCATGGTTTCGTTGTCGAAGTTCAAGTCGGCAACATCCGCCCAGGGCTGTTCTTGAGGTTGTACCACATTGCCATTTGCATCCTGCGTATACCAATCCGGATGCTCAGTAACCCAAGCATTGTCCCACGAAGTATGGTTGGCAACCCAGTCGAGAATCACTTTCATTCCTTTGGCATGGGCAGCATCTACCAGCTCTTTCAAGTCTTTTTTTGTTCCGTAACGTGTATTCAGCTTTTTATAATCCTTTATACAATAAGGTGAATTCACACTTTTCAGTACTCCCGGCTCATTTACAGGCATCAGCCAAAGAATGGTAGTTCCCAAACTCTGAATACGACCAAGATCTGCTTTGATGGCAGAGAACGCATTTTCTTCGGCAAAGATGCGGGGATTTGCCTCATAAATCACCATATCCGAAGCCATGTATTCTTCCTGCGGAACGGAAACCGACTCCATGTCATTCTGACTATCACTACACCCCATACAAGAATGTAGCATCGTAAAGAGCAGTGTCGCAATTATTACTTTTTTCATATTTCTACTTTTTATCTATACCTATACTCATTGGCGGAACTGATATCTGCAAAAGGAGAAACCAAACTCTCCAGTGATGGACATTGGCAAAAAAGATACTAAGACTTAGTACTAAAAATCCCGGAAGCCAATACTAAAAAACAGAAGAGCTAAGAGACAACTCCTTCCCAAGGCTTGGTTTTTCTATCCCAAGCCTTGGGATAGAAAAACCAAGCCTTGGGACATATATCCGCAAGATTGAAAAGAGATATCCTATCCCCAATCTCATTCCGCCAATAGGTCATTTAACATCTTTATTACTATACAAAACTCATTTCAAGTAATTATTCTGATTAGAAACAAAAGCCACTTCAGATTCCGGTTCAGAATCTCCGTCCGGATTGTCAGGGTCAATCTCCTCACCAGCTATGTCCGTAATACGGAAATAATAATCTCGATCAAGCGTCACTGCTGCGAGGTCAAATTGTGAGCCTCCATTGTTATTATTCATTATCAGATTGTAAGTCAACCCCTTATTTGCTTCACCTGTATCGTAATAATTATACGTGACACCTTTTATCTCAACACTACCGGTTGGTAATATTCCTGGCCAATTGCCAAAGAGTTCCGGTATATCATTTCCCCACGCATATATAGTTGTTTCTGCCCATCCGGACTGGTCTTCAATAAATATGGCATAACCATCATGGATGACCACTGCATCCGGATCTATTTCCGTCCAACCGCTTTCTGTGATTTCCAAATATATGTCACGGTCAAGAGTAAAGTTCTGTGGTCCATCAAATTGTGAACCTACTCCATTATCGTTAAATATCAAATTGTAAACCAACCCCTTATTTGCTTCACCAGTATCGAAGTATTTATAGGTAATTCCTTTTATCTCAACGCTACCAGTAGGTGAAATGCCGGGCCAACCTCCAAAAAGTTCCGGCAAATCATTTCCCCACGCATAGAGTGTCAGTGCATCCCAACCTGTATTGTCCATCACGAACACAGCATAACCGTCGTGGGTCACTTCACTTGGGTCTTCCGGCTCCTCAAAATAAGCATTCCAGCGGGTTACCGTTATATCAGTGCGAGTACCTACCTTAGCCGAAATTTGATGTAAAGCATCCCCATTCTGCAAAGTACGCTCTATGCCTTGTGTCTTAGAAACGAAATAAAAGCCATCGGCAAGTGTCTTTCCATTAACAAAATCTTCCGGATAGAGGTATATGCCCCATTTAACATCATTGTTTGCAGCTTTCTCCATCTGCCACTTAAGGTCTCCGGAAGCAGCATCCTGACCTCCATTGAAATCGCCTGCAATATAAATTATTTCATCGGCACCAGTTCCTTGGGGCATAATCACCTCCAGCAAGATGGCATCGCTACGAAGTTCAAATTGCGGCAACTCATGGTCAAACACAATTTCCTCCTTGTCACAACTACTGATGAAAGCTACAAAAAGCAACAAAAGCCATAGCGGATTACATATATATTTTTTCATTGTTACTATTATTATAGGATGATTAATAATTAGGATTCTGTACCAGTCCCGGATTTACCATAAGGGCAGACTGGGGCAAGGGATACCACTCGTATTTGCGGTCACGTTTAGCCGGATAGCTTAAACCGTCGTCCGTGGCACGGCCAAAGAACCACCATTGTCCTTGCGTAAACTTATCGAAACGACGCAAGTCTGTACGACGACGGCGCCCCTCTCCCAAGAATTCAAGTCCCCATTCACTCAACATCCAATCCATATCAAAGGATGCAAAACCGGGACCGGGCTGTTCGAGAGCCGACTTATCTGTAAAATAGCGTGTTTTTACTTTATATACCAGTTCTTTAGCGCCTTCCGCATCACCTGCACGCATTTTACATTCAGCAAGAGTATAGACCACTTCACTCAAACGGAATTCCACCTCATCGATGTTTTGGAAATCAATGCCTGCACTCTCCGGATAAACCGGATATCTTACCAAACGGACACCTGAATTCGTTTCACCCCAGCGAGGTGACATGACAGTCTCCAGATTACGTCCTAAATTAAGGAACGTACCCACCTGGTCCACATAAACCAAATCCTGACCGTCACGATCGGCATCTGCTTTCAAAGCCGCACCTTTACCATAGTTGGCTTTAATAGCCCCTTTCAAGAAAATGCCTTGATAATTTCCTGTTGTTTCATTATACACATAGTTCTGCTTACGGATATCTTTATCGTGGAAACGTTCATAAACTGCACCTAACTTATCACCGTAGTCGGTAAGAAAGCTCTTAGGATTGTCAGTACCACCATACGGCTGTACATTTCCAGAATTATCCCATGAAGGTGCCAAGCATACACAATTCCATCCGCTCTGGCTGTATGTACCTCCAAAGTAATCCCAACAATTGTAAGGCATGAAAGGCATGTTACGCATCCAACCGGTATTGACCTGACCTACTTCCATCGCCAATGCCATTACAACTTCCGGACATTCTACATTGTCTATCGAATAAATATCACGATAGTCATCGGCAATGCCGTAAGTACCATAATCGCCATTCAGAATATTTTGGCAAAGAGTGGCACACTCACTATAACTATTTTGTTTGATAAATACCTCGGAATTCAGCAACAAGCGCATCTTAATCATACGATTGGCAGCTTGGTTCATGCGATTGCGGGTCTTTCCAGAACCATCTTCTTTCATAAGGTCTGTGACTGACTCATCCAATTCCCGACCGATAAAATCGTAGATAATCTTGCACCCCTTATCAAAATCAGTATCTGCTGAACCTGGGATTTCCGCACCCGAAGAAATGTTCAAGGGAAGTGCTCCACCCCAAATCTCAAAGATATTGTAGTATGCCCAAGCACGCAGGGTACGTACTTCGGCAATATAACTATTCAAAGCATTCTCGGTCATGCGTATAGATACGGGGCTGATTGCCTGCAAATCTGTAATAAGCGTATTGCAAAGCCCGATAGTGGTCCACGCATTCTCCCAAGTCTGGCGAATAATGGTTGATTCTGACGTCCAGGTATGTGAAGACAAAGCAAACTTCAATGCCTCATCCCATCCCCAAAGTCCGCCGTTCCAACTGCGCCATGCCACCTGGTCGGCAGAAAACTCCTGCAAATACCAGAAGTATTCCAAATAACTATATGCAGCTTTCGAATAGATGGCTGCCACTGCCCCCTGAACACTCGTCTCATCTTGATAATAAATTCCGGCATCCACACGGTCGAACACTTTCTCGTCCAAATTAGTACAAGAGAAAAGTGAACATGACATAATCATCGCCAATAACCAACGACATTTTATATATTTCATATCTTTCATATTTTTAATAATTTGTTTCTCATTTATTTAAAGCGAAGAGTCACACCTAAACTCAATTGAGTTGCTGTAGGATAAGCACTATTACTATCTACTCCCGGCTGGATACCATTCACATCTATAATTGAAGGGTCATTGCCAGAGTATCCAGTCAAGGTAAACAGATTCTTGGCAGACAGATATATGCGCATATTATCCAGTAACTTACGGTTCTTAGGAGTAAAATTATATCCCAAGGTTACATTTTCCAGTTTTATGAAGCTGCCATCCTCCAGGAAATAGGAAGATATTACTCCACCACCGGTACGAATATTCTTATCTTCCAGATACGCAGAGCGAAGAACATTATCTGTACCACATCCCTGAAGCCCCATACCATATTTACGCATGTTGAATACATCAAAGCCGAATGTACCGCGGAAGAATACACTCAAATCAAAGTTTTTCCAAGTCAGGTTGTTACTCCAAGACAAGAAGTGCTTGGGAGCACCATTGCCAATATAACGTTTATACTTGGCATCAGCCTGAGAAATCGGTATTTGCTCATCTTTGTCATTCAAAATAAGCATATTGCCATTTTCGTCAACACCTGCATATTCATAACCGTAGAACTGCCCTATCTCTCCCCCTTCCTGCACACGGAAGAAATATTCGCTGGAACCAGTACCCGGTTTTAAATAAAGGTCAAGATAAGATGCCTTGTAAATATCGTTAGAAAGTTTGGTCAACTTAGTCTTTCCATAAGAATAATTGATTCCGCTCGTCCACTTCACTGCTGTCTTAGTAAGGATATCACCATCCAAAGATACTTCTATACCGGTATTTTTCGTTGTTCCAACGTTAACCAAAATAGTGGAATAGACAAAAGGCGGTTGAGGTGCCGTGTACGTATAAAGCAAGTCTTTAGAACTACGGTCAAAATACTCCACTGAACCACGTAAACGATTCCATAGAACAAAGTCAACACCCAAATTAATCGCAACGCTCTTTTCCCAAGCCAAATCCGGATTAGCATTACTGGAGGGAGCATAGCCCGTTACCCAATGCCCGTCAAAAAGATAACTGCCATTGGTATTGTAAGTAGAAAGTGATTTATAAGCATCAAAATCCGAACGACCGGTAATACCGAAAGAAACACGTGGTTTCAAACTAGTCAATACTTTCCGGGTATTCTTCATAAAGCCCATCTCCATCATTTCCCAAGCCAAAGAGGCTGCTGGGAAGTACCCCCACTTTTGGTTAGTACCAAATTTGGAAGAGCCTTCATAGCGCAACGAAGCCGATGCAAAAAGCATATCCTTCCAATTATAGTTCAACCGACCAAAGAAACCAATAAGTGTCGATTCAGAGCGACCACTATATAAACTTGCCAAACCATCCTTCAGATAAGAGCCACTGCCCAAATCCCAATATTTCGTATTATCAAAAGAGAAGTCGTTGTTACTACCACCAATCTGTTCCCAGATAGAATTCTCATAAGTATAGCCCACTACAGCCTTAATATTGTGGTCGCCCAAGTTCAGTGCATAATTGCCCAACCACTCCAATCGATTGGTATACCATTTCTGATACTTCATTTCCGCACGTCCTTTATAACCATTCCAATAGGACTCCGAACCAGCAGACGAAGCATAATATTGTTGCTTCATGTCATTGTAATGCAATGAGTAACTTAATGTTGTATTCAACAAATGCTTTTCTGTCTGCAAAATATTCAGTTTTGCCTCAGCCGTGCCCAACAAATACATACGCTGACCGTTGTTATCTCTCAAAGCAAGCTCCGCAACCGGATTGGTTGCACCCGTAGGAGAAGTAGGCTGATAATACGAACCGTCTGCATTATATACCGGCATTGTAGGATTCATTGTGAGTGCCCTATCGAAGAAACCATCATTTCCCCAAGTCTCATTTACACGACGTGCACTCAACGAACCGTTGAATTGTAAACGATTCTCCAGTACACGCTGTTCCATAGAAAAACGACCTCCAAATTCTTCACGACCACTCACGATGTCAAGTCCATTGGCACTTTTGTAATTGAAGGAAGCACCATAGAAACCATTCTTTGTGCTACCATCAATAGATATATATTGGTTTGTGTCGTATGCTACATCACGAGTAATCAATCCATACCAGTCAGTATCGGCTCCATAGTCTGTACCTCGTCTCGAACGTCGGAATTCATCAGCCGACAGAATATCCGGAGAGGGCTTGGCTACATTAAAAGCGATGTAACTGTCATATGTGACTACCGTTTTTCCTGCTTCGCCCGAGCCACGTTTTGTTGTAACCAAAATCACACCATTGGCACCTCGCGTTCCGTAAATAGCAGCTGAACCCGCATCTTTCAATACCGTAATAGATTCAATATCCTGTGCAGCGATGTTACGGATATCGCCACCTGCCACACCATCTATGACAACCAAAGGACTATTACTTGCAGAAACAGATGTTGCACCACGCACTTGTAATGAAGAACTGGAGTTAGGATTGGCAGCTGCCTGCGTATTGACATTCAAGCCCGCGACTTTTCCCGATACCATTTCCATCGGATTATTCATAGCCCCCAAATTAAAATTTTTCTTATCCACTTGTACAATGGAACTGGAAACTTCTTTTTTACTCAATGAGCCGTAACCCACTACTACAACTTCTTCCAACACCTGCTGGTCATCATGCAAGACAACATCAATCTTGTTTCTACCGGATACGTTCAGTTCCTGCGTTTGGTAACCTACATAAGAAAAAATAAGTATTGCATCAGGATTGACATTCGATAACACATAGTTACCGTCAATGTCAGTTATCACTCCCGAAGTTGTCCCCTTTACCAATACACTTGCACCGATAAGACCTTCACCCGTAGCATCGGTCACCTTTCCTTGTACCTGGTATTGTTGTGCAACAGCAACACCAGTCATCATAAGAAAACCTAGTAAAAGGATTATGCGCTTTTTAAGGCATCTCTTTAGACTTTTTTCTTTCATCTTAATTAGAAATTAGTTAAACAATAAATAGATTGACGCAAATGTATTATCAAAACAAACACACGATTTGGGCTGAGATAAAAATCTAAAGACCTGCAATAGTCAATCAACTATAAAACAACGCATTACAAAATACTATTGCTACTAATTTCTAAATTATTTCTAAACTTTTTAAGGCAGAAAAAAGCCTCAAGAGGAGGATAAAATCAAAAAGAAGTTATTTTCATCACTCGTTCTTCAAAGTCCTCTTTACAAAGAGACTTGTTTTTTAGCTTGGAACGATAAGTATAAATGGTAGTTATGGAGTAACGCAAAAATTCTGCAATACGCGCACTGTCTGTAATACCTAAACGAATCAATGCAAATATGCGCAGTTCGGTAACAAGCAATTCTTCATTTTTAGGATGCAATTGTTCTTCAACTGGCAACAAACGATTAAATTCTTCTACAAAGTTAGGGAATATCTTAAGAAAAGACACATCGAAATTGTGATAGAACTCTTTCAACTCTTGATTTATGAAACGGTCGGACTTCAATGTACGATATAACTCCTCAAGTTTACCGGCAGCAGCCTGCTTGTTCAACATGCGGCGATATTCTTCCATCTTACTTATATAAGAGGAACTTAAACTAAGGAAACGTCCCAAATACTCTTCCTTAATGTGGTTGGCTTCCGTAAGAGTCTGATTAGCTTGTAATAATCGTTCATTAGCCTCGTGTTGAGACTTGTTAAGTTTCTTCAATTCACTATTCAATATATTCAATTGGGAATTGGCAGCAACAACCTTTTTACGGGCATAAGACAATTTTTTCATTTGCCATAGCACACACAATACTGTCAATAGAAGGAAAACAGAAAGGAGACATATGCCTGTAATAAATATTCTCTGCCGCTGTTGCTGCATTTCCTTTTCTTGCTGATAAGCACGATCTATAAGCGGAAGCATCTTGGAAGTCTGCGAGCTACGCAACCGAGTGGTATAATAATTAGCATCTTCCATACTAATCTTGATATAGTGATTAGCACGTTCCAAATCGCCCATTCCATAAAGTAATTCCGCCAATGCGCACAAAGAATAATTTTCTTTCACCACTGCCCTAATGTCAGCAATGGCACTGCTAATACGTGCTTCCATTTCTTTTTGCTTGTTCCCCACGACATGATAAGCAAAAGCCAGAATTGAAGTAGCTACTGCATACTCACGCGTATTGGATTTCAACCGGGGTAAAAAATTCTTCAATAAACATATAGCCTCCTGACTTTTTCCCTGGTCAATGAGCTGGGGTGCATGCACGACTACATATCTATAAGTATCTTCCGGTACTAGGCTGATTATAGAATCCCTATACAAATTTGCTATCCGAAGACAATTGTTCACGTAGTTCCGATCAGTGGCGTACTCTGCCTGATAGAGATATAGGTTTTCAAAACAGACATAATAGTCCACTATATTTTCACCCTCCAACGTGTTACGAGGAAGCGATTTCAGTAATTCCATTGCTTCAACAAAAAGGCCCGAAGTATTTAGAATATGTACTTTATTTAATATAGAACTATTTATCCATTGCCTATTATTTAGTCGTGTGGCAATAAGAATATTTTCATTTATATAATGTAATGCAGAATCACTGATATAAGAATTATATTCGGCAAAAAGACGATTTTGTATCAGATAACGCTCCATGTCAGTAAGCTTCCCTTGATTCAACTCATCCTTTATCAAAGAGATATACCGTTCTTTTTCTTCCTCGTATTGTCTACGCATCACGATAGTTTTATCCAGAACAGACAAAAGGCTATCGGTTGCAGATGCATACACACCAAGCGAACATGGCAACAGCATTATTATTAAAATCAAGATACGCATCATAGGTTAACATTGTGACATAATGTCGCAAAGTTACAATTTTCTTCTGTTATGAAAATACGATTTTAGTATTTTCTTTAGCATTATAAGTCCTACATCATAGGGATTATACATCTAACGGAATTCATATTTCCTCTACTTCAGATAGCTTTTAAAGCTTTTATGACAGTTTTCAAACCTTGTTTTGCCTAATAATGGCTAACATTGCAACCGAAACCAAAGGTTGACATCAACATGAGAAAGACATTATTATTTTTATACCTTTTATCTCTCGGCAGTATTGCCGCATACGGACAAACCCGCCTGACCCAAGACCCCAAACTGGAACGGCAACTCCACGAAAGCGGACTGATACATCAACCCCTACCCTTGGATATTGAAAACTCTTTCGAAGCCAACGGCTGGAAAAAGGAGGTCCTGCAAAGCGCTCCCCTCACTTGCTCGGCAGGTACAGAGGGATGGAGCCATTCCGGTGCAGGAAGCATGTCCTTCAGTACGGAAAAGAGCATTTCCGGAAAAGGCAGCATCAAGCTGCAATTCCCTACCTCTACCGGAAAAAGAGCGACCGGCTCTCCTTCCGACCCCGACTATGCCACCTATGGAAACAGCAGTGTCACTTATCATCTGGATGGTGCCAATCTGGAGAAGTACAACCGCATTGTATTCTCCATCTACCCCGACTGCGACGGGGCACGTATCGTCAACATGAACCTCACATTCCATAATGCAGATACTGCAGCCAAAAAAGGGTACAATCCACCTTCGGGTTCACATCTTATCAACCTTGTCAACAAGGAGTGGAACCAATGTTTCCTCGAAATAGACGAGTATCAACGCGATAAAGTAATGTCCATAAGCTTCAGCACAGCCCTCAAAGGCAAGGACCGGACAACGGGAGATTCAGCAACCTACTACTTAGACAACCTCCAGTTGCAAACAGTGAAAGCCCCCGAGAAAGTCAGCGGGTGGATACCCGCCGATGGAAAAATCTCCTATTCGACAACCGGCTATGCCATCAATCACCCTAAAACCGCCCTTATCAACACAAACGTCACCATAGATGCCGGTAAACGCTTCCAACTGCTTACCACGGACGGAAAAGTGGCTTACGAAGGAGACATCCGGGAAGAGACAACCACCCTCGGACGATTCGGTCTCATCGACTTCACCTCCTTCGACCTTCCCGGAGAGTATCGGCTGAAAGCCGGCAATTCATTGACCCCTGCCTTTCGGATTGGAGAACGGCTTTGGGAAGATTCACAATGGAAAGTGCTGAACTTCATCTTCTGCCAGCGCTGTGGACATCCGGTTCCCGGCAAGCATTCCACCTGCCACGTAGACCTCATGTCCCGACATGACGGACGCAGCATCTCCTACTCCGGCGGATGGCACGATGCAGGAGACTTGTCCCAGCAAACCCTGCAGACGGGAGATGTGGCTTTTGCCCTGCTCGAAGCCTATAATAAACAAAGAAACATCAATCCCGCCCTCGCCGCCCGCCTGCGTGAAGAAGCGGAATGGGGAATAGAGTTTATCCTGAAGAACCGCTACGGTGATGGCTATCGTGCCAGCAGCATGGGATTGCTAATCTGGCAAGACGGTGTGTTCAACACACTGGATGACATCTCTTCCGTACGTGTACAGAACATGGCATTCGACAACTTCCTCTATGCCGGATACGAAGCTTACGCCTCCATGACGCTGGACAACGACCCAATGCTACAGGAATACCTGCTGCGCGTGGCCGAAGAAGATTTCGCTTTTGCCATGGAGAAGTTCAAAAAAGACGGCTTCGACAAGTTCATCCAGCCTTACGAACACAGCTACAATACTTCGAAAAGCCAGTACATGGCTACCATCTCCTGGTCGGCAAGCCAATTATACAAGCTGACCGGAAATCCTTCTTATGCGGACATCGCCACCGAATACATCCGCTACACCCTCGACTGCCAGCGTACGGAACCGCTGAAAGACAAAGACAAGACACGCGGATTCTTCTACCGGGACAAATCCAGCAAATCCATCGTACATTACATACACCAGTCGCGCGAGCAGGTCTATATGCAGGCCATGGTGATGCTTTGCGAAACCCAGAAGGAACACCCCGATTACCCCAAATGGGTGAATTCCATACAACTATATGGAGACTATCTGAAAGGAATAATGAAGTATACCCATCCCTACGGCATGATTCCAAGCGGTGTTTACCATGCGGAGGAATATAAAGATACCACCAACTTCTATGCTCTCCATCTGTTTCCACCTGCCAATGCCAAGGAACTGTACACGGAACAAATTAAACAAGGAGTACAACTGGACAAAGAGCACTACATGAAACGCTTCCCAGTGTGGTTCAACATTTTCAACGGCAATACAGCTATCCACCTTTCCAACGGAAAGTCTGCCGCCATCTGCGGAAACTTCCTGAAGGACAAGGAACTGCTCAACATCGGTCTGGAACAATTGTACTGGACCGTAGGCAAGAATCCTTTCGGACAATCCTTGATTTACGGAGAAGGACACAACTATCCGCAACTGAATACCTTCTCTTCAGGAGAAATGACAGGAGAGATGCCCGTTGGTATCCGTACCCTGGGTAACGACGATGTCCCCTATTGGCCGCAAACCAACAATGCCTGTTATAAAGAGGTATGGGTTACCTCGGCAGGCAAATGGCTGTCTCTGACTGCGGAATATTAGACTATTAAGAATTGAAAATCAATAAATAACAATTAACAATCTACTAAATTATGAGACATTTGCTATTTTTATTCTTTACGGCCTTCACTTTGTTGGCACATGCACAAGCATCCGAAGGTTATCCGGCAAACTATGCCAAAGCTCCCCGCTTCAAAGCATTGATTTATTACACACAACATGTGGAAGAAGCACACGTACAATTTGCAGAACAAGCAACTACTTTCTTTAAGAAGCTCAATTACGGTGACGGCTTTGTTCTGGATATTACTACCGATTTCTCAAAATACCCATACGAGAAACTGAAAGAATACAATGTTATTATCATGCTTAACACATCCCCCAACACCAGGGCCGAACGCGATGCTTTTGAGCAATACATGGAAAACGGAGGCGGTTGGGTAGGTTTCCACGCAGCTGCCTACAACGACAAAAACACGCATTGGCCCTGGTTCGTTAAGTTTCTTGGTGGTGGGGTGTTCTATTGCAACAACTGGCCTCCCCAGCCGGTATTGGTCGAAATCGACAACGAAGAACATCCCGTTACCAAGAATCTGCCTGCATCATTCGTGGCTCCCGCCAGCGAATGGTACCAATGGACTCCCAGCCCCCGCCAGAACAAGGACGTAGAGGTACTCTTGTCCCTATCTCCCAAGAACTATCCACTGGGTATCAAGGATGTAGTAAATTTTGGCGACTTCCCCATCGTATGGTCTAACAAGAATTACAGAATGATTTACCTAAATATGGGGCATGGTGACGAAGAGTTTATCGACGGTACACAGAACCTGCTATTGGTTAATGCTTTCCGCTGGGTAGTAAGCAAAGATAAAAACGGTGACCCGTTCCTCAAATAACACTTTTATGCCGAAACAAGTTCTTTTTCTCCGAAAAGCACTTGTTTCGGTTGTTTTATACAGAAAATGCGACAAGCATTTAGTTACTGAAAAGTCCGCTGAAGAACTTTAGCTCTCCAGCGGACTTGGTGTATCAGGCTATGATTTCTTTGTTTAGAGTTTACTCTGTCTTAATCTGAATCTTGGTGATTGTTATATCACCGCCAATGATGAGAGCGGTTTCTGATCCGCCATTCATTGTTGCCGCCATACCTTCCGAGATTTTGAATTCCAAGAAGTCCTCACCAGCGGCAAGAACGATGTTATTATCGCTTTCACCACCATCGCGGATGAAAGGAGCCCCCCACCAACCGTCGCACAGACAGAAAGTCTGAGGAGCATCATGGTGAGTGAACGTGAACTTAATAGTCTGGCCGGCTTCCGGCGTTATTACCGAGAGGTCAAGTTCAGATGCCGGGAGATACCACCACCAGCCAGTAGTGCATTCGCCCGCCCAAAGCGTAGGATACTCGCGGAACAACTCAATCTTCCTTAGTGTGTAGTTAACACCACCGACAATGATGCCACCACCAGCTTCCAGAGTTTCTGCCATACCCTGCGATATGGGGAATTCAAGTTCGGTAGTACCGGCAGCAACCGACACGGTGTTATTGCCTTCGCCGTCAACATCGGGCGCCCCCCAGTTAGCATCACATACGCATACACTAGCACCATCGGGATTATCGAAAGTAAGACGAATCATAAGACCTTCATGAATCAGAATACCTTCAAGATTCAGCTGCTCTGATGTCAGATACTGCCAGCTATCCCAATCTTTGATATAGACATCGCCTTTCCAGATTGGAGCATATCCTTCACCTCCGGTTTCTTCACTGCCACCTACAACCTCGTCAGACAACGTTACCTCCGGCAAAGTATACTTCTTGCCGCTGCAGTCTTCGAGGACAACTTCGGCCGGCCCGGCTTTTATGCCCATTGGCGAATAAATATAGAGAGTCCCGGTAGCTTTGCGCTTGAAGTCGCTTGCATCTACAACAATGTCCTTGCCTTCTTCACCGGGGAAGTAAGCCTTGGTGATAAATTCGAGGTCGTTGCCGTACACCTCCACACATTCGTTGATTTTTATTTCCTTGTCAAGAGGAGCCACACGCAAAGGCTCGGGCTTGCCAATAGTCAGCGTCATGACCGACTCTGCCGATTCACCGTAGGCTTCTATTGTTACTGTTCCCCCCTCTGCAGAAACGCCGGCAGGAGTTATTACAGAGATATAGCCGTTGCCTACTTTGGTAATGTTGTTCACAGAGACATTGCCAGGGAACACAACGGAAGTGGCCTTCTCAAGACCCGTACCAGTGATGGTGACAACCTGTCCTTCCATAACTTTTGTAGGCAGGACGGACTTCACCACAAGCACATCGTTGGCATCCTCCACATCATCATCACTGCACGAGGTCAGTGCCATGTTCGACAGCAATGCGAATCCTGAGACCAGAAGATATATAATATGTTTTTTCATAAATCTTATTCGTTTGAAATTTCGTTGAATCTGTTTTACCAATTGGGGTTCTGCTTCAGATTGCCATTCTTCTGAATTTCAGACTGCGGAATCGGATAGAGGTTGTACTTCTCGTCCCACTGGCGAGTCTTAGTCACCCGATTGAGAATCAAGTTGCCGTTTCCATCCAGTTTGAAGTCTGCCACATCAACATTCTTGAAGAACTCGGCACCCTTCTTCCAGCGACGTACATCCCAGAAGCGCTGCCCTTCGAAAGCAAGCTCTACCATACGCTCACGCATGTAGCGCTCTTCAAAGCCATTGTTTCCTTGGAATTCAGGCATCATGATGTCCGGACGGTTACGAAGCACATTGACAGCCTCGTTGGCTGACATGCCAAAATCGCCCGGTTCGTCAGCATTGCCGTAGTAGTTGTACATGGCCTCCGCATAGTTGAGGTAAACCTCGGCCAGACGCATCACAATCCAGTTGTGGCGTGTGGTAGTCTGGTTGTTGGCTGTGGTGATACAATTGCCGTCCACAAACTTCTTCAAATAGTAGCCCGTGGGAGTTGCGCCGTACTTGGGAGCACCGTTGAAGCCGTTCTGATACGTCTCGATGGCAATCTGCTGAGTTGTGTTAGATGGCCAGAGGTCGCCGTTCTTCACTACAGTGAGTTCGAAACGCGGGTCGAGGCCATCATATGGATTCTCAGCAGTCACATCAACATCTCCAGGATGTTTCTCCTTGAATGTCTTGCCATCGGCCTGATATTCGTATGCGTCCACCAGTGCTTGTGTAGGGCAGTTACCGGAGTTACCGTTCTCCACACCCACAGGATAATTGTACTGTTCGAAGGTGTTGCTTGCCTGAGTGCCAAGAACAAAGATAAATTCAGGATTGGTGAATGTATCGTGCCCCCACAGGTTGGCATACTCGCTGAGCTTGTAGCCCCAGCGCTGTACATTATCGATGATTACCTTGCTGGCAGCAGCGGCCTCTTTCCAAAGCTCCTTGCTATTGTCTGTATTGAACAAAGGTGAAGCCTGATAAAGTAGCACGCGTGCCTTCAGCGCAAGGGCAGCACCACGGGTGGCACGACCGATTTCCTGACCGGGAATGTCATTATACGACACGGGCAGGTATTCAGCCACGGCATCCAATTCATTGATGATGAACCTGAACACATCCTTGGCCGGAGTGCGTTCCACGCTGTTGGCCTGCTCATTGGTGAGGGTTGTGGTCACCAAAGGCACATCACCGTAGGCACGTACCAACTCGAAGTAGAAATAGGCACGAAGGAAACGCAACTCGTAAGGGAATATCTCAAACTGTTGTACCATGGTCTGATAGTCGGGATCATATTCATAATCCGACAGGTCTATCTTGTGGATGCGCTCAAGGTACATGTGTACCTGAGTGATGGCACGGTATGACCTATCCCATGTAATTGAAAAAGGGTTCGAAGGAGTCCAACCACCGTTGAAATACTTGTGAATGGGCGAGAAGGAAAGTGCAAACTCAGACTCGTCTGTGGCACTGGCTATCATGGCGCCATTACCGTAGGAATTATCCTTGAATTCGCTCGGCATTTGTGCGTAGACATCGTAGACAAGAGCCTTGACACCATTGAGGGGACTGTTGTAGGTCCAGTCCTCGTCACGATTCGAAGCTTCGTTGTAATCCAGATCGGCGCAGCCTGCAAAGGCTACTGCAACTATACCTAAAAAAGCATATTTTATCTTGTTCATAAATGTATTTTTAATTAGAAAGTTAATGTGACACCGATGTTGACACCCTTGAACATGGGATATGCCGTCGAAAGTACCTCGGCATCCATAGCGTCGACGTTGTCGAAGGAAAGAAGGTTCTCGCCCTGAACAAACACCTTGGCCGCGCTAAGAGAGAGCTTCGAGAGCACCGTTGCAGGAACTTTATAGTAAACCTCGATGTTACGCATCTTCAGGAAGTGGACAGGTTTGTACCATACGTTGCTTGCCTGGCTGTTATTGCTGTTGTTCTGAGTTGTCAGACGTGGGTAGAGAGCGTTGTCGCCAGCCACATCCCAGCAGTTGTTGTAGTAGTCCACTGAAAGGTTGCCGTTGTCGGCCATACCACCCCATATGGCTGACGGCAGATACTTCATGTAGTTGCCAGTGCCCTGGAACCATGCGTTCAGACCGAAATCTTTATACTCAACACCGACATTGAAGGCATAGTTGAGTTCAGGGATGCCAGTAGCACCATCGAGACTGGTCACATCGAACTCGTTGATTACCTGGTCACCGTTGAGGTCTTGGTATTTGATGTCACCAGGGCTTACGGTAGAGTATTCCTGACGATAGCTGGCATCGATGTCGGCCTGATTCTTGAAAAAGCCTGCCGACTTGAGTCCCCATGCCTCGTTTACACGGTGGCCTACAGGGTTGCTCAGCGGATAAGTAGGTGTGCCGATATACTTGCTCACCTCATTGCGTGCCCACGACAAGTTGGCGCCCAAGTTGAGATTGAGGTCGGAAGTGATCTTCTTCGCATACTTGGCGCTTAACTCAAAACCGTAACTCTTGACTTCGCCAACATCGTTGTATGACGACTGTATACCAACCACCGATGAATTCTCATAGCTTGCAGAGAGCATGATGTGGCTGCGAAGCTGGTAGAAAGCATCAACCGAGATGTCAAGAGCATTTGCCAGACGAAGATTGGTACCCAGGTTGAAGCTCGTAGATGTCTCCTGCGAGAAATCGGTAGTCGGGAACGAGCCAAGCGATGCGCCCCATGTAGCACCGTAGTTGTTACCGATAACCACATAACCGTGCGACACATCCCATGTAGGAAGCCACATGCCATAGGTAGGCATATAGTCGGTATGCTGGATGCCGGCCGATGCGCGCAACTTACCGTAGTTGAGCAGACCCTCGTTGTTGTCAGCGTAAATCCAGCCGAGCGACAATGTGGGTGAGAATGCCCACTTGGAGGGATAGGTACGGCTGGAGCCGTTACCCGCAAGCACAAGGTCGGCAACGTAGCGGTGCTGAAAATCGTAGTGGAAGACTCCCATGATGTTCTGACGATAGTAGGTGTTTCCACGTCCGTCAGTGCTCGAACCACTGTTATCATAAAGAACGGCAGCATTGAAGTGGTCGTTGTCAAAGAACGAACGTTTGTAGTTGAAACCCAGGGTAGCTTTTGCTTTCCACCACTGACCGGCATTCCAGTTACTGAAGGTGAGGTTGGTCTCCTTGTTACCGAATGTGTTCAGGGCTACGTTGTTCTTGTCGCCAATGGTACCGGTGTAACGCTCGTAACCATACTGGTGCGCCTTGTGCGAATTTTCCGCGTAAATCGACGAATTGGCATAGCCTGCACTGACAAATACGCTCAGGCCATTGAGCAGGAAGTCGAGTTTTTGAGACAGCCTGGCATCTACCCACAACTGGCGCTGATGGGTCTTGTAAAAACCGGACTCCTGAATCTTGGCAACAGGGTTAGCATCACCGTATGCCTCGTTACCACCCCAGATACCAGTTAAAGTCTTGTAGGGGAAAGCACTTGCCGGCAGGTTGTAGATAGCAGCCGTAGCATCGTCAGCACCGAGGTCGGAGGGCCGCTTGGTCTCCTGGAACATACCGAAGAGGTTCACCGACATGAGAGTCGTGTTGGTGATGTTGAAGTCGAGGTTGGTACGGATATTGGCCTTCGACTGACGTAGCTGCGCATTGTAGTCAGCCTGCCTGGTGTTCTTGAAAGCACCGCGCGCATCTGTATAATCGATATGGGTGTAGTATTTCACCTTGTTCGTACCTCCATATACCGAAACGTATGCATGGTCTTCCTCGGCACTGTTCTTGAAAGTAAGGTCGCGCCAATTTACGTTAGGATAGAAGTACGGATCGGAACCGTCCTTGAAGAGGTTAAGCTCCTGCTCGGTGTATGCGGCAGAGAGTCCGTCGTTACGACGGGCATGATTGAAGGCATTGGCATATCCGTAACCGTCTACCATGTCTGCGAATTCAGGATTGAACTGGAACTTATGGCTGTAGTCCACCTTGACGCGTGTCTTGCCTTCAACGCCACGCTTTGTCTTCACAAGTATAGCCCCATTGATGCCCTCATGGCCAAGAAGTGCCGTAGCGGCAGCATCCTTGAGGACGGTAACACTCTCCACTTCCTCCACACTGAGGCGGTCGATGGGACGCTCGTAGCCATCGACGAGGATGAGAATACTTTTATCGTTAAGCGTGTGATAGCCACGAATATTAAACGAGGCACCCTTATTTTCGTCGCCCGAGAAACCGCCTTTCGATAGAGCCGTGAGGCCAGGCAGACGTCCATAGAGGGCCTGGGCAAGGTTAGTTGCCGAAGTCTGCTGCAATTCTTCGCCGGTGATCGTGGTTGCGGAAGCGGTGCTGAGAAAATTGCTTATTTCCACACCGTAACCCAAATCATAGGCATTTGCATTCTTGTCGTTGAGTTTTACCTGCGCATTTGCCGTGAGAGAGGCAACAGCAGTCGCAAGCATCAACATTCTATTTATATTCATATTCTATAAGTCTTATTGATGTTTAAAATCTGGATTACCAACCCGGGTTCTGGTTCAGGCCATAGCCCTTGTTGATTTCATCACGTGAAATAGGCGTGAGATACCATTTATCGGTCCACTTGCTCGTCTGGTCGTCAGTATCCCACCATACGCGAATATTGTTGGTACAAGGTATCTTCTCATAGATACAGTTCGGCCAGGGTTCACCGGGTTCAAGGCTCGTGTTGCCATCGTGGTCGGCAGGGTCCATCTTCTTGCCGTTGGCATCCTTGCGCCATACACGCAACTGGTGCACCTGTTTCTTGAATATGTCAGACCTCTTATAGCGGACGAGGTCATACCAGCGGGAGTCTTCAAAACCGAACTCACAGGCACGTTCCTTAAGGAGCTGCTCGATGAAGTTGTCCTTATTGGCAGTTAGGTTGAGCTCCGGATTCATGGCCTCTACCTTGCCAAGACCTACGCGTGCGCGCACCTTATTCATTTCGTCGCAGGCTTTCTGCAGATTGCCTGTCTGTGCGAGTGCTTCAGCGTAGCAAAGGTGAATGTCAGCCATACGCAGATAAGCAAAATTGGTCGGATAGTATGCTGCATAGCCGTTGTCGCGGAGATACTTGAACAGTTTCATGCGGGTAGACCATGGATTGTCGGTAACAGCAGGATTGAAGGTCTGGTCGACATTACCGCCTTGCCACATCTCGGTGCTCGAAAGCCCCTGATATTGCTCGACAAGATTGTTGCGATTCACTACCATTGTCTCGTAGAGACGCGGGTCGCGGTTGACAAAGATATCCACGTTATTGGGGTTATCAGTATTGAACACGTCGTCGTAAGGGAAGTTACGACCGTCTGCCATACCAAACATTTCCATATATTCGAGGGTGAAGAGAGCCATACCAAACTCATCCATACCTTCTGCATTCCAGTCACCATTCCAAGCGTTTGTGCCCAAACCGGCATGCACTTCAATCACCTTCTCGCTGTTACCACGAAACCAATAGGCAGCACGGAAAGCGTTGCAATAGTCTTGTTCACTGTCACCAGTGGGCTGTACAAGGGCGAAATAGTTGCCGTTGGTACTATTGGCCTGGAAGAAATCCTCACAAGCCTTCAGTGCTTTCTGCCAAAGTTCGGACTTGTAACCGCCAGTCCATACCTGATTGAGGTCCTGATTCTCCTCGTTGCGGGTGAATTCCAGATAAGGTTTGTCACTGTTAAACAGAGGCGAAGCCACGAAGTTCCACAGTCTTACACGCAGACCATAGGCCGAGCCTTTGGTCAGACGTCCGGAATTGGTGGCCTGATCCTGCACAAAGAAAGGAAGACCCGGCTCGTCGATGGCGGCCTGGATAAGCTCATCAATGAACTCTGCTGTCTGGATTACGCTCATGCGCTTACCGTCTACAACATCAGCAGCCAAGTATGAGCGGTCAACTTTCGGAAGGCCTCCGAAGTTGCGGAAAGCATCGAGATAGCGCGATGCCATGATGACATACACCTCGCCACGGAGCTGGCTCTTCTCAGATTCGCTCAGGTCAGGAACACGATTGATGTTCTCGATAAAAATCCAACCCTCACGGATGGTACGCCAGATACCTGCACGGTTATTGCCGTCGCCGTTGGCGATGAAGGGGAACTTGGCGAAACCACCGTTATCCTGATCGGTCTCGGTGAGGTCACCACCGTAGTACTTTCCGAGATTGTGCCATCCGCAGTACGACTGGCAAATATCGGTCAAAGCATCGGGGTGAGAATACCATACTGCACCTGTATAGGTGAAAGGATTGTGCATGGCACCGTACATGTGCCAGAGGAAACGCTTTGCATTCTCTCCCTTGACAAAGATGGAGTCTACGGTCACGTCGACACCCGGCTGCTTGTCGAGGAAGCCATTTCCGATGTTGATATCATCGACACAGGAGCCCAGCGACCCCATCCCCATCATGATACTTGCTACATATATAATATTAGTAGCAGTTCTTATTTTGAGTTTCTCTATAAGATTCATTGTCTTGAATGTTAGAAGTTTAAGTTGATACCGAAGTTATAAACACGGGTCATAGGATAACGTGTGCTACCATAGCCGGCTTGTGCCTCCGGGTCATTGGCCTTGAAGCTTGTGAAAGTAAGGAGGTTATAACCATTGGCATAAACACGGATGTTGTTGATGGGCACACCGGGTATGCGGAATGAATAACCAATCTCAAGGTTCTTTAGACGGATATACGATGCATCGACCATCCATGGGTCTGAAAGTGAACCGTTATGCTCGCGTGCCGATTTCTCAAGAGAGATACGTGGCAGGCTGGCACCGGGGTTATCCTCAGTCCAGGAATTGTCATAGACCCATTTATTGAGCATTGATTGGTTACCCGTACCGAAGGCCGGAGTATAGAAAGAACTAAGCTGACGGTTGACGTGGGTGGCACCTACCCAAGTCATAGAGAAGTCGAGACCTTTCCAGTTGAGCGTTGCGTTTATGCTACCAGTATACTCAGGAATATCGCTGTAGCCGATAGCATGTACATCGTTGGCATCCACCTTACCATCACCTGTGAGGTCAACGAATACACTGTCACCAGGACGCAATGTAATCTGCTGGTCCGGCATGTCCACACCGTAAGCTTCCTTGTAGCGCTGTTCGGTTTCACCGGGAACATAGAACTCAAAGAAGTCGTAGCCGAAAGGCTGACCTACAGGGTGACCGGTATGGTACATGTGTGGGAATTCCTTCTTCACTTCTGCCATTTCTACCACCTTGTTGCGTGCGAAAGCGAACGTAGGAGCTATCGAGTAGTCCACTTTACCTATCTTGTCGGCCCAGCGCAGGGTCATTTCATAGCCATGGTTCTTGACACGGCCGAAGTTGATGGAATTGGGCTTGAGAGCGGAAATACCCGCGATGGTTGTTTCGTTGGAAATGAGGATGTTCTTGCGGTCTTCCCAGAAGAGGTCGACACCGAGACTCAAGCGATCTCCAAAGAAGCGTACATCGATACCATAGTTCTGCTTGGTGGCTGTCTCCCAAGTAACATCGGGGTTACCGTTGCTGGATTCGCGTGCACCGGGCATGAACACACCGTTGTTGGTACCGAAGTTACCAGTACGGTCGTTAGTCCACCATGCCCCACCGTTGTTGGTGTAGAACTGCCATGTGCCAGGCAGATAGAGGAAACGGCCAACCCCCTGGTCATTACCTACCTTACCGATAGAACCGCGAAGCTTGAAATAGGAAACAACGTTACGGATAGGCTCCCAGAATTTTTCAGAAGAAACTATCCAGCCGAGAGAAGCAGAAGGGAAAAAGCCAAAACGCTTGCCTTTGGCGAAGTTCTCTGATCCGTTATAGCCCATGTTGAGGTCTATCATATACTTAGTCTGGTAGTCGTAAGTAATACGGCCTACCATACCTACATAACCACGGGGGATAGAATTGTAGACACCGCCGGGATAGTAGTTCTTAGATTCATTGTAAAGGACAAGTGCACCGAAATTGTGGTCGCCGAACTTGCGGGCATAGTTGAGGCTAGCCTCTGCATACCAGTATCTCCCTCCCCATTTTTTTTCCTCATAGCCAAGAGGCCACGAGTCGCCCTGACGGACATAAACCACCTTTGGAGAACCGTCTTCCCCGTATTCACCCTTGGCGATGGTGGCCTTGTAGCTGATACCACCGGAAGTAGTACGTGCTTTCTGCTGCGTATAGTCTGAGTTGTAGGAACCCTTGATACGAAAATCAAGCCCTTTGGTGATAAAATCGAGCTTGAGCTTGTACTGAAGGTCGAGGTTTACCACATTCTGACGCTGAACGGTATAACCGTGCTGATAGATAAGACCGAGACCATCGGAGCCAACCGCGCCAACAAGGTCAGGGTCGGAAACAATGCGACGTCCCTCACTGTCAAGACCGTAGCCTGACATTGGCGTACCATTGTTGAGAAGACCTTCCACGCCAAAGACCCCTGACTGACCGTTGTACTCACCATTACCGATAGAATTGCGTCTGCCAATGCGACCGCCGATACCGATGGAAAGCGTGCTCAGCTTAGAGAAATCCACATCGAGGTTGGCGCGGAAGTTGTAACGGCGATATTTGAAGTTTGCATCATCGCCCTGGTCGAAGGTTTTGAAAAGGCCGTCCTGATTGAGCATGCCGACAGAAACGAAATAGCGGGCACGTTCAGTACCACCCGACACATTGATATTATATTGTTCCTGCCATGCGTGGTCGTTCATCAGGTACTTGAACCAGTTGGTACTTGGATAAACGGTGGGCATATCCATGTCCTTCCAGTGTTGTATGGCTTCCTTCGAGAACTTCCATCCGTCCTCGGCTACTCCTTCCACCTCCTGAGCATGGTTGTAGGCCGTTGCATACTCGTAGGAGTTTGCCGGCTCAAGGAATTTGGAAATCTGCTGAAGACCTGCTGAAGCTGTCAGTGTAATGGCAGGCTTGCCTATCTCACCGCGACGGGTCGTAACGAGAATAACGCCGTTGGCACCACGCACACCGAAGACCGCCGTAGCGGAAGCATCCTTAAGAATAGAAATGTCCTGCACCTCGTTCGGGTCTATTTGGCTGAACTCACGCTCGACACCATCGACAAGCACAAGAGGCTCAGCACTGTTGAACGAACCGACACCACGGATGCGGATGACAGGGGCGTCGGCACCGGGAACACCAGTGTACTGAACCGACTGAAGGCCCGGAAGCTTGCCCGAAAGAGTATTGCCGAGCGACGCGGCCGGTGATTTGAGAAGTTCCTTACCACCCACGTTGGAGACAGAACCCGTCAGCGTCACCTTGCGCTGCTGCCCATAGCCGATGACAACCACTTCATCAAGCATCTCATCATCCGACTCCAGAACAACATTAAGAGAAGCCGATGTCATCTTTACTTCTTTCGACTTGTAGCCGACATACGAAAACACCAAGATTGAACCCTTGGAAACTCCCGACAAAACATAGTTGCCACCACTATCCGTTATCGTGCCTTTCGACTTGTCTTTAGTCTGCACGGTAGCCCCGATAAGTGGCTCGTTCTGCTCGTCAGTGACACAACCTTGCACTTTAAAAAGATTTTGTGCGAAGGACACTCCTGGTAGCAACAAGGCCAACCAAAGGAGATGTAATCTGCATAACTTTCCCATTAGCATTAGCATTAAAATTAAATAAAATCAATAGTGTTAGAATTTTCGCAAATGTATTAATGAATCTTTCTAATAGTGGGTAAAAAATAACATTTGAGGTTTAAAATACGACATAACATCGCATAAGTTTAAAAACTATCAAGAAGGTTTAAAATACATCATACCCCCAGAAAGCATACTGCCTAAAAAAAGAGAGTCCATCTAACTTCTTAGTAGTTAGACAGTCCCGTTTTTCTACCAAAAAGCACCATTCCTATATTAAAGCAATCTACTGGTATATATAGCTTATATAGTCGTCAGTTAGATTTAACAAAAAGTTTATTAGCTATAGGCTTATGAAGCGTGTGGTTACTGTCATCACAGGCATCGTCCCAGAACATGGCTCCAAGCAGTTCGTTTTCGAGAATATAATCACATTTCAAACCTATTGAGCGAGCGTTGTCGTAGCTGAGGACAAAACGTCCATTCTTGTCGGTCACATAAGGGACTTTTGCCTCGTCGTCCCAACAGTTGGTGTACCCCGAGGGCACCTTTACATTCTTAAAATCTGTGGAGTGGTCGTAAATATCGGTTCCATGACCATAAAAAGGCATACCGAGCACAAGCATCGATGCGGGCACTCCCTTGGCACAGTGCGCCTTGACCGCCATGTCGCAGTTAAACCATCCGGGGAATTTTGAAGACTGATATAGGGGTGCATTGTGCTTAGGAGGATTCTCCATGTCGTACGCCATGATGTTGACAAAGTCAATATAGGGTATAACGCCTTCAAAATCGATGTAATCGGCAGAGCATACTGTTGCGAGCGTCAGAAGCTTGTTGCTTCCTATAGCCTGACGAATGTCGCGCATCATCAGGTTGTAGTTGCGAGTGTCGTCAGGTGACGAAAAGATACCCGCCATGTTACTCGTAGGAAATTCCCAGTCTATATCAATGCCGTCGAGACTAAACTCATCAATCACGCGCTTACAGTCGGCGGCAAAAGCGAGGCGATTGTCGGCATCTGCTGCCATCTCACTGAAGTTGCCACTGCCCCAACCTCCTATCGACAAGAGCACCTTCAAGTGGGAGGCTTGCTTCTTCAAGGCAACAACCGACCTCAGACGTTCCTCATTGGAGATTCCGATACCACGGAATGTTCCCTGCACATACCCGAAGGCATAATTGATATGGGTAACATATTCCGGCTTCACCTTGTGGTTTGACCATAATGTAACATAACCGACAACTATTTTGTCGGTAGAACCAGGAATGGGATTCGGCTCCTCTATCACTGGCTCGTCCGGAAGAGATGGAAGTTCTTTCAGATTATCTCCCTTTGAAGAGCATGATATCATCGAAACAATCATGAGCAGTATCATTGAAAAGTTTTTCATAATAAAATAGTATTAGTCTATATATAAAAGAGTTATTCAATTACTCCGGTTCATTAAGAGACATTGTTGGTTTCAATACATTATTAGCTTTTTTAGTAAATTCTTTAGACAACCAATAAGTTCCTATACCACGAATATCTTCAATGGAAGCACCAAATTTTACAATATATTTTCCTTTGGCACTTACCCAACTTTGTATACTTTCGTCAAAAGAAGCCAAATCGTAGTCGGATACATTGAATATCAGCATTTCACTCTCACCAGGTTGCAATAGTTTAGTTTTAGCAAAAGCTTTCAATTCACAAGCTGGTTTTTCCAGTCCACCGGCAGGAGCGGAGACATAGAGTTGAACGCTTTCACGCCCTGCCATTTTACCACTATTCTTTACGCGGATACTAGCTTTGAAGCCTTCACCAGTAGCTTTTACAACAGAATTGTCATAAGAAAATTCCGTGTAGCTCAATCCGTAACCAAAAGGATAAGAAACTGGTCTGTTTACAGTATTAAAATAACGGTAACCGATATTGATACCTTCTTTGTGCAGAGTATAGTCTATATTTTCACGTCCGGCACTACCTCTTTGTCCTTTATATCCATTGAGTGGAAAGCTACGTGAAGAAGGATGATCCATGACAGTGATAGGAAAAGTCATGGTCAGCTTTCCTGATGGATTTTCTTTACCCAGCAATACATCTACTACAGAGTTTCCTCCTTCCTGACCAGGCTGCCATGCCAACAGAATAGCATCGGGAAGACTTTTCCATGAAGCAGTTTCAACAACCCCACCTACATTGAGCACTACAATCACCTTCTTGTCAAGGGCATGAAAAGCGTTGCAGAAATCACTTAGCAGATTCTGTTCAACTTCACTCAGATTAAAATCGTTTTCAATCGTGCGGTCATTACCTTCTCCAGCTTGACGACCGATGGTAAAGATAGCCACATCAGCTTCCTTGGCTTGATAAACGATACAATCTTTGCTGATAGGCATTTCCAGTATATCCTTTTCTTCACCATAATAACCTTGAGATTTGCCATGGTCGCAACGGTTCTTGGCACGTTGGTAGTCGAGGTATTTATTATATAGCTCTTCCAGATTTCCTGTGGTTTCAAATTCGGCATTATTAAGGCCTTGTTGCATATTCACGACATAAGGCTTAACGACATTACCCGAACCAGTGCCACCTGCCCAGAAGTTGTAAGAGGTACAACCGAAGAGTGCGACTTTTTTCACGTTTCTCAATGGCAATGCGCCATTATCGTTTTTGAGCAACACCATACCTTCGGCGGCCGATTGGCGAGCAAGGAGAGCGTGAGCTTTCAGATTTGGGTTATCGCTATATTTATATCCTCTGAAATGAGGGGTTTTAACAATATAGTTCAGCATTCGTTTTACACAAATATCAATGTCTGCCACAGAAAGTTGGTTGGTCTTCACTTTGTCGAGAAGGTCATCCACTTGCTTTTGCTCGCCCGGCTGCAGGTGGTCATTGCCGGCATGTATCTGGGCAGCAGTGTTGCGAAGCCGAATCCAGTCGCTCATTACGATACCGTCGAACCCCCATTCGTCACGTAAAACAGTGGTCAGCAGTTCGTAATTTTCCTGGGTATAAGGACCGTTCAGACGATTGTAGGAGGACATGATGGTCCATGGGTGGCTTTCTTTCACAGCTATTTCAAAACCTTTCAGGTAAATCTCGCGCAGCGCACGTTGGGAAACAATCTCGTTTACTTCCGTACGATTCGTTTCCTGGCTGTTGACGGCAAAATGCTTCGGACAAGCTCCTACACTATTACTTTGGACACCGCGAATATAGGCAGCAGCAATTTTGCCAGTCAATACAGGATCTTCAGAGAAATATTCATAGTTACGACCACAAAGCGGTGAACGGTGTATGTTCATCCCCGGTGCCAACACAACATCTACGCCATATTCCAAAATCTCATTACCTATTGCCTGACCGATGGTTTCTACCAGCCCTGTGTTCCACGAGCAGGCGAGCAGAGAACCTATGGGAAATCCTGTGGCATAATAATTCTTCTTGCTATCTGGACGCGTCACAACAACAGCACCGGCAGGACCATCGGCAAGTCCGGTGGCAGGAATACCCAACCGGGGAATTACCTGAGTAAATCCGGAAATACTGGAATCCATCACACGAGGAGCCTTATCCAGCTTCTCATATCCTCCAAAAAGATAATCGTTACGCCCCACCAGAAGATTTACTTTTTCTTCCAAAGTCATGGAATCTACAATCTGATCAATATTATCGACTCGCAAAGTCAATGATTGGGCATTTACATGCCCGGTGCAGGAAAATAATAGCGCACCCACAATTAAATTTCTCACTTGCATAGCTTTTATATTAAAGTTTTTTTTGCGCTATAAAAGTAAAGTGCAACATGTGGAGCGAGGTTGACAATTAGTCATATAAGGTATATTATTTATCAAAAAAGTCTCTTACCAGCATCATCATACTAATAAATAGCCATTCCCTATTCCAAATGCCTTTTGAACAGGGCATTTCTTCGACACCGAGGAGCAAGGGGCTCAGCACCGGCCCCCCCCCTTTGGCACCGAGGAGCGGCATGGAGTATCTCTCTAACAAGGAATCAAAGATACTGTACAATGACTGCAGATGGCATTTGAAACGTAAATCGAAGATGAAGAAATAAAACAAAACTCCCGCATCGTGACCTAACAACAAGCACGATACGGGAGATACCAAATACCTATTACAAACAATTACCTTAACGATAATCCGTTACCTGAAAAACTATTTATAAAAAACAACCTGTTCATACTTTGCAAGCCTCTGTCATTTGAAAGCTCGGGCACACGTCATTTACCCAATGTCCACGAAATGGCATTGTGCAACATTGCGGTGAAATCATCCGACTTGAACAGCTTCGGGCTGTGCCCCATCTGGAAATAGACATTGCGAGCCTTCACTTTTTCATTGACCCATACCACCGGATGGTCGCCCATCTTCACATCCGTAGCAGGGATATAGGTGGATTCGTCCACATTCGCCAATACACGTACATTGGGGCGCGGGCTCTTGTCGTATGTGTACCACTCGTCATCAGGGAGGACGAACAAGGCATCCACATTCTTCATCACGGGGTGCTCCTTGTCTTCCACCACTACCGTGCCGTCGGCAAGCGGAGCAATGTAGTTACGGAAACGGATGCCCCCCATAAAATCGCTGAACCACTGCCACAAAGGATACCCGTCAAACTCTCCAAGCAACGTGGCATGATGGAAGCCTATCCAGCCGCCACGACCTTCGTTGATGTAATCCACAAAATTCAGCTCTGCCTCCTTGGGCCATGTATAAGGCGGGAAGTCCAGCTGGATGACAAGATCCGTACCGTCCAACACACTTTTTTGTGCCAAAAGGTCGGCAGTGTTCAGCACTTGAATCTGCAGGTTCTGAACCTTGCTTTCATCTACCAGCCATTTCAAGGCTGCATCCGAGAAAGGCTTGTGTTGCCCTGCGCTCTCTGTAAGCACCAATACCCGATATGTCCTGTCATGGAAAGGTTTGCGTTCTATCAGATTTTCATAGACCGTACGACGCAAGTCACCCTGCTCGTTGTCTCCGTCATAATCCCAATACATACCTCCCAGCAGGTTTTGCTTCAGAATATATTGGCACTTGATGGCCAACGAACGCGGATTCTCATAACCGAAAACGAGTGTATCGTTCTTATTCACCAGGTAAGGTACCCGGGCCGTCTCATCCCAACATTCACGGAATCCTTTGGCATATCCCACCTTATTGAAGTCTTGAAAATTGGGATATTCCTTTCCACCGCGGCCATAGAATGGCATCCCCATCACCAGCTTGTCGGCAGGCACACCGGCAGCCAAATGCGCCTTCACAGCCTTGTCACCCGTCATCCGGCCACTATTGTCCGAAGAGTAGAGAGCAGAATGGTGCTTAGGGGCATTTCCCATATCGTATGACATGATATTCACGAAGTCAATATAAGGAAGAATAGCCTGGAAATCAATATATTCTCCAGAAGCCACCGTAGCAAGAGTTAACAACTTCTTCGGGCCGATGGCCTTACGGATATCCCGCATCAGTAATGTAAAGTTCTTCGTGTCGTCAGGAGAAGAAGAAATGCCGGCGGCATTACTCGTAGGATACTCCCAATCGATGTCGATACCATCCAGCCCATACTCTTTCACCACCCGTCGGCAATCTTTAGCAAATGCCTTTCGGTGTTTCTCATTCGCAGCCATCTCACTGAAACGTCCGCTGCCCCATCCACCGATGGATAACAATACATTCAAATCCGGCTTCTGCTTTTTCAATTCCACCATCTGTCTCAAGCGCCCTTCATTGGCAATACCTACACCATCAAAGGTCTCATCGACATGCCCAAAGGCATAATTAATGTGAGTCATGTACTTAGGGTCAGGAATAATGTGACTCCAGGAAGTAACATAAGCCACGACCACTTTACTGTCAAGCGCAATTTTCAATTCATCTGCAGCCCTCAGATTGCCGCACGACACTAAAACTGCCAATACGGACCAAACAATCAATCCTAAATTTTTCATACTACTATTTATCAATATACTTTCTATATCCGTTGACGGAATCAATCTCTTTTTCTCTTGTACCGGAAAGGAACTGAACCGTACCAGAACTGTGTCTACTCCATATAAAGGTGCCCTTATACAGAAAAGTACGGAGCAGATACAGAGCGGCCCCTATTCCAGACTCCCCTCAAACGAAGTCTGAGCAGTGATTAATTCCACCAACAGGTTTTCTATGGTAATTACTGGCAAACAAAAATCAATCAGCTATCTGACGGACTCGTGAACCTATCAATGCATAATACAACATAAACGCTTCTCCAAAAAGAACGATGAACCATGACCATCTCCAGCCTCCAAGAACATCGGCAAGCACTCCCTGCAACAAGGGCAATATGGCACCGCCTACCACTCCAATCATGAACACACCCGAAGCCACCGAAGTGTATTTTCCCAAATGGGCAACAGACAAGGTAAAGATAGCCCCCCACATGATGGAATGGAACAGACCTACTGCCGTGAGCATCCACGGATTATTCAGCAAAATGGCCAATAAGGCGAGTACTCCTGCCGATACCGTAGTAACCGTCAACTGCACGCGGGGAGAAATCCTGCTCAAGCTGCTCCCCACCAGGCGGCCCACAAGCATGCCACCCCAATAGAGCGTAGCCATCAACGCCGGAGAAGCATAATCCATCTCAATGGCATACAGATTGATGTTGGCTCCGATGCAGACTTCCACTCCCACATAAAAGAAGATAGCCACCACGCCCAATGTCAGATGACGAAAGGACCATACACTCTTTTCCAGCTTCTCTCCTTTCTCTGCCCTGGTTCCCTGGATATCGGGCAAAGACAATTTCATCAACAGCAGCACAATTAGAGAAATAACCGCCATCAATGCCAGAAACGGAACCATCAGTTGGTCAATCTGAATATCCTCCATAGACAGACCGCCGAACACGACACCTGTCACGAAATAAGGAGCGAGCGTAGTTCCCACAGAATTGGCGGAACCACCGATTGCCAAACGCTGAATGGACTGGGTACCTTTGACATGGCATGCCGTGAGATAAGGATTGATGACGACTTGCAAAATAGTTGCCGACGCACCTACGATAAAAGAACCCAGTAAGAAAATCAAGAACCCTCCGGGGATAACATTATTTACTGCATGCCAATTCGCTTCCGGAAAGTGTGCTGTGAAACAGGAAGAGACAAAGAACAAACCAAGCCCCACAATCATCACCAGCAATCCACGCATCAATGTCCCTTTATACCCATATTTGCTAATCCACGACGAGCCTACCCCTCCACAAACCGGATAAGCAAGGAACCAGGAGAAAGTAATCAAAGTGGCAAAAGTATTTTTCAACCCGCCCACTTCCGAAAGAAAAGTTTCTTTCAAAGGACCCTGAAACTGAGTATTGGCAGTCGTAAGGAAACCTACAATAAAGAACAGGAATACCATCGTGATGAATGGCCCCATATAGCTTATCTGTTTTTCTTGTTGTGTCATAGTATTTTAATTATTCATTCAAACAATTAGTTATCAACCACCTTGCAAGGCGGCTTAGCAGCCGAGCATACTTGCCGCCGCTTCATCGAGCAAAAACTCACAGTCGGGATGAAGCTGAAGGATGGAAGCAGGAACATCTGTTGTCACAGGCCCTTCAAGCATCCGCTTGACAATATCCGCTTTATTAGTCCCTTTGGCAACCAGTACAATCCGGCGTGCCTGCATAATGTTCTTTATTCCCAAAGTAGCCCCTCCCAACTCTTTATCGGGAGGAGTGCCCGTTTCTCTACGAATACGTTCTTCCAGTTCCACATTCATCCGGGTCACCCATGCTTCACCGCCAAAGGGAGATTCCGGCTGGTTGAACCCCAAATGTCCGTTCTCACCCAACCCCAAAATCAGCAAATCAATACCGCCACGGTTCGCAATTTCTTGCTGGAAATCCCTGCATGACTGTCCAAAATCATCGGAAATGGTAGGCAGCATCAAGAAATTCTCTTCCTTGATGCCCAATGTATCCATCAGTTCCGTTTTCAGCATCGTGTAGCATGCTCCGGCATACTCGCGCGGCACATTCGTTACCTCATCCAATCCGAAGAAAGTAACGGTATCCACCTTAAACGGATATTTAGTATAGATTCCTCCCACCAACCGATGAAGATTGCCGGTAGTACGTCCCGTAGAAAGTCCTATCACGCTCTCCGGTTTATTCAATATCTGGCCGATGATGCGCCATGCAGCCGTGCAGTCAAACTCCTTTTCATTCTTTGTTATTGTTATTTTCATATTCTTAATCGTTAATTCTTAATCACATATTCATCGCCACCGCTCCGGCTCCCAGAAGCCCGATAAATCCGGGATTCAGTTTCGTAATGACAACCCCGTTGCTGACAAAACGCATGGTCGTAGGATGAAGTTTTTCCAGAATCTTCTCGTGCATATATCCGTCGGCCACAATGCCTCCACCTAACACCACCGTGTCCGGGTCAATCACACGTACCAGATTCATGATAAGATTGGCAAGCGCCTCAGCTGCATTCTCCACCAGCACCGTACAGAGAGGGTCACCTTTCTGACAGAGTGCAAACACCTCACTCACAATCACCCGTTCCCCTTTTTCTGCCGGAATATGCAGGCCGGTCTCATACTGGTTGCGGAGCAGACGGGCACAATTGTCAAAACCTATGCCGGCAGCAATCGCCTCCACACAGTCCATCCGCCCACACCCGCATTTGATGCCTATGTTCACACCTACACGCACGTGTCCCACTTCGCCGGCATTGAAATGGCTACCACGGATTTGCCTCCCATTTATCACCGTACCCACAGCAATGCCTGTACCTACATTTACGTATATAAAGTTTTTGGAAATTTGTCCGAATCCCCAGACACGTTCGGCTCTTGTAGCGCTCTTCACATCATTGTCTATATGGCAAGGCATGCCATATATATCCGACAGTTCCTTTGCCAACTCAATCCGCTGTGTCCTGCTCGGGTCAATCTGCAGCCAGACACCTTCGTTGGAATCTACACGCCCTATCAGACCAACCCCCATCGCTACAGGCTTCTGGTCATACCAGCCCACGGTACGGATATAATCATCGAGCGACGACTTGATGATTTCCAGCGCAGCCTGCTGATTAAAGTAACCGGAGTCATATTTCTTATACCTCAAAATGTTACCACGGCTATCCATTTCGCCAATCAGCAACTTCGTGCCTCCTAAATCAAGACCTAAATACGTTTCCATTTTTTATATGCGTTTTTTAATATTGTTTACTGTCCACAATATTACGCACTATCAGGGAGACAAGGGTTTATTCTCTGACAAAAAAGGTTTAATACTTGTCAGCAGTGGTTCAAAAGCAGTCTTCATGGCTCTAAATTTTGCTGGGACTGGTACCAAACTGCTTTTTGAAGCATGTACTGAAATATTTCGGGTCAGAAAATCCGACCATATTCGCCACTTCCCCTATCGAATATTTCCGGGAAACCAGCAGCTCTTTTGCCTTGTTCAAACGGACAATGCGGATGAAGTCATTCGGTCCCTGCCCAGTCAGCGTCTTTATCTTATTATAGACAGAAGTGCGGCTCATGCCCAGCATCCGGCAGAAGTCATTGATGGAGAACTCCGAATCGGACAACTCCTCCTCAATCACTTTCATAACCTTGTCCAGAAACTCCTTGTCCAACTGGCTGGTATAGTCTGTCTCTTCGGGCTGCGCATCCATCGCCAACACGGTTTCGCGCAAATGCTGCCTATTCTGAAGAATATTCCTGATACGCACTTTCAGCACAGACAAGTCGAAAGGCTTGATGATGTAGTCATTGGCACCGGCCTCCAGTCCGAAGATGATATTTTCCCTCTCACTCAGTGCGGTCAGTAATATAATAGGTATATGGCTTGTATCTACCGATGATTTCAGAATCCGGCACAATTCATCACCTTCCAGTACCGGCATCACAATGTCCGAGATAATGATATCAGGATTGATTTCCCTTGCCGTCTCCAATGCCTTTCCGCCGTCGGGCACGGCAACTACCTTATATTCGGAAGACAAGCTGTCCACCAGATACTCCCTCATATCCGCATCGTCCTCTGCCAGAAGAAGGACATTCTTCCCGGCACGTTCCGTTTCTTCATGCACAGCCCCGGTAGCGGCCTGAGGTTCTTCCTGGCCGTCTGCCTTCGCTTCCACCGCCACGCTCGCCTTTATCCTCTGCGGGAAAGTTACCGTAAACGTAGTTCCCTGTCCCTCCACGCTACTGAAAGAGATGGTGCCGTGATGCTGTTTCACAATGCGGCGCGTAATCATCAGACCAATACCCGAACCGGTTTCCTCAAAGTTCATGGCATTCTGGGCTCTATAATATTCGTGGAAAATATTGCCCTGCTCCTCTTTTGGAATGCCGATACCCGTATCCTTCACTTCAATAGTCCACTTCTTTCTTGCAGTCTTCACCAGTATGTGAATGACTCCCTTCTCTGTATACTTCAAGGCATTGGAGAGCAGATTGTCTATGATATGATCCATCTTCTCCCGGTCAATCCAAACCTTGGGCATATCCGGCTCCACCTCCAACTCTATCCCGACGCTCTTCTGCATGGCGGCTAAGTGAAACTCCGCCATTTTTTCCTCCAGATAAGCCTTAATGTCGTATGGAGAAACCTTCAGACACTCCTCGGCATGCAGTTCCGTTTTCTGCAACTCAAGCAGTTGAGTAATCATTCCCATCAGTTTTTCCGCATTCTTCATTGCCACCGCAACGGTTTTCTTACCCTGCTCCGGAAGTCCCTCCTGCGCTTCGAGCTCGCTCAGCGGAGCCTTTATTAAAGTAACCGGTGTACGGATATCATGGGCTATACTGATAAAGGAACGTATCTTGTCCCTTATACGCCCCTCGTTCACCTTATGCCTTCTATACTGCACAAACATGTAGACAAAGACAGACAACAAGATGAAATAGATGAGCAGCGCCCACCACGAAACCCAGTAAGGGTTATGAATGACAATGTCCAGACTTCTTTCTCCCACCTGCTGCCCGGTGTACTTATCAAATGCCCGCAAGCGGAATACATACTTACCGGACGAGAGATTCATATAGCTCACGTTCCGCACTGAATTGGAGTGTTCCCACTCTTCATTGTGATTTTCGAGCCTATACTCATATCTGATACGATGCGGGACTGCAAAGTTGATGGCAGAGAAGGAAATTGAGAAGGAGTTTTGATTATACTTCAAATCTATTTTCCGGGTATCATTGATATTCGTTTGCAAAAGAGAGCCTTTCATTCCCGCTTTGACCGATTCGTAAAGCAGTTTAAAGTCTGTCAGAATCAGCTCAACAGACACATGGGGCCCTAAGTCCAAAGACGGGAGAAAGGAAAGAACCCCTTCTGCAGTACCGAAAGCAAGACATCCATTCTTCAACTTAAGGGCAGCATTCGGGTTGTAATATCCCCAGCTGACATCCAAAAAATCATTGGCACTGATGATAATATCCCGGGAACAATCCAAGCAATACAATTCCTTCTCCGTACTGAACCAGATACGCCCTTCGTTATCCTCCAGCAGACTATTGATGGAATTGGAAACCAGATTGTCATCTACGGTATATGCATGCGCCTCCTTCCCATCCGGTCTAACACGTATAAGACCTTCCCCGTCTGTAGCCAGCCAGATATCGCCGGATGAGGACTGCATCAGGCAACGGACAGGATAATGCAGAGAGATGTCTCCAAACGTCTGATGCCACTGCGTGTCTCCCGACATCTTATCAAAGACGGCCAACCCACTGCAACCAGCAATCAGTAATGAGCCCCCCCTACCCGGCTTTACGTCACCTATGCAATCAATCGGGTAATATGTATAAGTATCCGTCCGTATATCGTAACGGGTAAACTCTCCTTCAATACCCCCGAACCAAACATAATCCCCTTCCGCATAAATGGCATAAACATAGTCGGTGGCTATCCCCTTCTCCGGATGTACATCTCTTTTCTCTTTCTTCCGTACCCGTCCAGTCTGTTTATGAATACAATAGACACCGATACCATAGCCTCCTACCCAGATATTTCCTTCGGAGTCTTCGGCAAGTGCCAATACCACTTTGCCACTATGTTCCATATCGTCCAGATAGTGGGTCCATTTACGTGACCGGGATTGATAGAGGCTGACGCCGTTGTTTGTACCATACCAATAATCCCCCTCCGAGTCCTGAAATATCACATTTACGTGGTCTGACTTCAAGGAATTACCATTATTGCGTTCATGCCTGATTCTACAGACATCCGGCATCTCCGAATCCAGATAGCTGATACCATTCGTAGAAGTGCCAATCCACACAACTCCGGATTCATCCACGCAAATATCGGATACAGTATTACCACTCAAACTTTTGTCATCATCCCCATTATTCATGTAATGGTTCAAAAGTTCTCCCGTCGCAACATCCATGCAGAAAACGCCCGCACCGTCGGCTCCCACCAACAGCAAATTATCCTTTGTCTTTGCAAACGAACGGATAGGTACATGAGGAATCCGGTCATTCAACGAGTGTATCCTCCCGTCGGGACCGTCAAGTACAAATACACCGTTTGAAAAGGTACCGATGAACAGCTTTGCTCCAAAGACGTAGAGCGATTCCACATGTATCTCTGTATACAGGTCAACCGGCCTCGTCTCAAAAGACGAAGAACCTGCCGTTCCTACCTTCGTCAGCCGGAAGACCCCCTTGTCTGTGCCTGCAAAGAACAATCCATCTTTCATTTGAGCCATGCAACGGACAGATTGCCCTTTCAATCCGGCAAAAGACAGCCCTGCACTTTCTTCCCAAGAATAAAGCCCCTTCGACATACACAACCACAAACGTTTTTCGTCATCAAACAGAATATCATACAACACCGGAGAAGGCAGGTAATCGGCCAAGTCCACGCGCAATTGAAAAGAGTCCGTCAGTTTGTTGTATGCATAAATTCGTCCATTCTTTAATGCAACCCAGACAACACCTTCCTTATCACAAATCATGGTAGTGGAAGACTGGATATTGTCCCTTGAATCAACCATTCCGTCCAGCTTGTAATGCTTGATTTCATTCCCGTCATAACGGTCTATCCCGACATGAGTATACACCCAGACAAATCCGGATGAATCCTTGTCTATCTGGAATACTTGCCGGCTGCTCAATCCCTCCTTGATACCCAAAGTGCGAAATGAACCGGCAAACAAATTGACAGACCAAAAAACGGACATCCATAACAGCAGAAATATGCATGTGGCGAATTTATATAGAAACGGATATGGAGCAAACATAGATTATATATTGTTTTTCGGATGCAATATTACGCATAAACATAAAAAAAACGGTCGAAAAACTATCCGAATAGGTTCGATTTCTATTACTTTTGCCTTCCGAAACCAATAAATCATGAGAAGCCATGCTCAGTAAGTTCAAATTAAACCAGCTCTATTTCAAGGACACACAGTTTGCCAACCTCATGACACGGCGCATTTTCAACGTCCTTCTGATAGCCAATCCTTATGACGCCTTCATGCTGGAAGACGATGGCCGCATCGACGAAAAGATATTCAATGAATACACTTCGCTCTCCTTGCGCTACCCTCCCCGTTTCACACAGGTTTCCACTTGCGAAGAAGCACTGACACAACTGGCCTCCATCTCTTTCGACCTCATCATCTGCATGCCGGGTACGGGAGACAATGACAGCTTCGATGTGGCGCGATACATCAAAAGCCTTTATGAGCAAATTCCGATGGTGATACTTACCCCTTTCAGCCACGGCATCACCAAGCGCATTGCCAATGAAGACCTCAGCCCTTTTGAGTATGTATTCTGCTGGCTGGGAAACACTGACTTGCTGGTTTCCATCATCAAGTTGATAGAGGACAAGATGAACCTGGAGCACGACGTCAACGAAGTGGGCGTGCAGCTCATCCTATTGGTGGAAGACGGTATCCGCTTCTACTCCTCCATCCTGCCCAATCTGTATAAATTCGTATTGAAGCAGAGCCAGGAATTCTCTACCGAAGCACTGAATGCTCACCAGCGCACGCTGCGCATGAGGGGACGCCCAAAGATAGTCCTGGCACGTACGTATGAAGAAGCCTTCGGCATTTACGAGAAATACAAGAACAATATATTAGGTGTCATCACTGACGTACGCTTCCCCCGCATGGAACGGGGCGAAAAGGACGGACTGGCCGGTATCAAGCTCTGCGCCGCCATCCGCAAGGAAGACCCATTTGTACCCCTTATCATACAGTCCAGTGAATCGGACAACGTGGCATATGCAGCCAAATACGATGCAGCCTTCATCGACAAGAATTCCAAAAAGATGGACGTCGACCTGCGTCGTATCGTATCGGACAATTTCGGTTTCGGGGACTTTATTTTCCGCAACCCGGACACGTTGGAAGAGATTGCCCGCGTAAAAAATCTCAAAGAGCTTCAAAACATTCTTTTTGCCGTTCCGGCAGAATCGTTCCTTTACCACATCAGCCGCAACCACATTAGCCGCTGGCTCTACTCGCGTGCCATGTTCCCCGTGGCAGAGTTCCTGCGGCCCATCACCTGGAATAGCCTGCAAGACGTGGACGCCCACCGCAGAATCATCTTCGAGGCTATCGTAAAATACCGCAAGATGAAAAACCAGGGAGTGGTGGCAGTCTTCAAACGCGACCGCTTCGACCGCTATTCCAACTTTGCCCGCATCGGTGACGGTTCGCTGGGCGGCAAGGGACGCGGACTTGCTTTTATCGACAATCTGGTGAAACACCACCCCGAGTTCGAAGAGTTTGAGAATGCCCGTGTCGCCATCCCCAAGACCATTGTGCTCTGTACTGATGTGTTCGACGAGTTTATGGATACCAACAACCTGTATCAGATAGCCTTGTCAGATGTCAATGACGACGTCATCCTGCGTTACTTCCTCAAAGCCAAGCTACCCGACCGCCTGGTGGAAGATTTCTTCACCTTCTTCGATGTAGTGAAATCTCCCATCGCCGTCCGTTCGTCTTCGCTGCTGGAAGACTCGCACTACCAACCCTTCGCCGGTATCTACAATACCTATATGATTCCCTATCTGGACGACAAGTACGAGATGCTGCGCATGCTGAGCGATGCCATCAAAGGAGTATATGCTTCGGTCTACTTCCGCGACTCGAAGGCATACATGCAGGCAACAAGCAATGTCATCGACCAGGAAAAGATGGCTGTTATCCTGCAAGAGGTGGTAGGCAACCAGTATGGCGACCGCTACTACCCCAGCATGTCCGGCGTGGCACGTTCGCTCAACTACTACCCCATCGGTGACGAGAAGGCAGAAGAAGGTATCGTCAATTTGGCACTCGGCTTAGGCAAATATATTGTGGATGGCGGCATGACGCTTCGCTTCTCGCCCTATCACCCCAGCAAGGTGCTGCAAACCAGCGAAATGGAAATTGCCCTCAAAGAGACCCAAACCCGCTTCTACGCCCTCGACCTGCGCAATGCCGGTCACAACTTCTCCATCGACGACGGCTTCAACCTGCTGAAACTGCACGTCAAGGAAGCGGAAAAAGATGGAGCGCTGAACTACATTGCCTCCACCTACGACCCCTACGACCAGATTATCCGCGATGGCCTTTATCCCGGCGGCCGCAAGGTCATCACTTTTGCCAATATCCTGCAACACGACGTATTCCCCCTGCCACGCATCCTGCAACTGGCTTTGAAACACGGAGAGCAGGAGATGCGCCGTCCAGTAGAGATAGAGTTTGCCGCCACCATGAGCCGCGAGAAGGACAAGACCGGTACCTTCTACCTGCTGCAGATTCGCCCGATAGTCGACACCAAGGAGATGCTGGATGAAGATCTTACCGCCATTCCCGACAACCGGGTGCTGCTCCGTTCCAACAACTCATTGGGACATGGCATCATGAACGAGATACATGACATCATCTACGTGAAGACAGACGACTATAGCGCCTCCCACAACCAGGAGATTGCCTGGGAAATAGAGAAACTGAACCAGCAGTTCCTGGACGAAAGCCGCAATTATGTCCTCGTAGGTCCCGGACGTTGGGGCAGCAGTGACACGTGGCTCGGTATTCCCGTGAAGTGGCCACATATCAGCGCTGCCCGCGTGATAGTGGAAGCCGGACTGACCAACTACCGGGTAGACCCCAGCCAGGGAACCCACTTCTTCCAGAACCTGACCTCCTTCGGAGTGGGATACTTTACCATCAACGCCTTTATGAACGACGGCATATACAATCAGGAATTCCTGAATGCACAGCCTGCCGTACACGAGACGAAATACCTGCGGCATGTACATTTCTGCCAGCCGATGGTAGTAAAGATGGATGGCAAGAAGAAACTGGGAGTGGTGCTGATGCCTGAAGAATAAATAAATCAATCCGTCAGTCGGTGCAATACAATCATCACCACCTCTGCAGGAGCAAACATGCGGATGGCCTTCTGCGAAGTGCCGATACCGTTGGTGATAATCATCGGGATGTGCTTTGAGTTGTACTTCAACCCGGAGAGGAACCGCTGCCCGTAGTGCGAGGGAACTATCGGCGCGTAGAGTCCGAACAATGTCACTTGTCCTCCATGTGTATGTCCGGCCAGGATGAGGTCTGAGTTTGTCACCGGAACGTCCTCGGCATAGTCCGGTGTATGCGTCAGCAGGATTACGAAATCGTCGGGCGCCAGGCCGAGTGTGGGCGATGTGCCGTTCTTGCCCAAGTCGAAAGGATTGCGCACGCCCGCCACAAGAATCCGCTCACCGCCACGCCGCAGGGTGTCCACCTTGTGTTCCAGCAAATGCATGCCATAATGCCTCATCTCGCGCACGATGTCGTCATAGCAAGCCTCGTAGTCATTGTTGCCAAGCACGGCATAGGTTCCCAACGGCGTCTTTACTTGCGCCAGGGCAGCCATGACGGGTGGCACGTACCGGCAGCCTTCGTGAAAGTCGCCGCCAATCAGCAGCACGTCGGCCTTCTGGTCTATGAGCAGGCGGACCAGGTCCTTCAATCCCTCCTCCTTCAGCAGGCTTTTGTAGTGCAGGTCGGAGACAAAAGCGATGCGGAAGCCCTCGAAGGCGGCAGGCACGTCCCGATGCGTGAAGTCGTACGTCTTAATGCGGCTGACGCCCTTATAGGCCGAACCTACGTGGATAGTTGTCGATGTGATTCTTGTGCCTCGCTGCACAATTGCCTTTTGTGCTGGTGACGTTTTCTTTATCTGCTGTTTCTTTGCCTTGCCCTTCGTCGGCTGGCGGCAGACATTACGCAAATCAGACTGGTCAAAGGTGAACATCGGCGAAAGGCGGGCAGGCAACCCGATAGTATCGCCAAGCAGTGTGCTGTCTGCATACACGGCTGGCCGTGGCAACGATACGGTAATCATCCGCTTGGAACGGCAGGAAGACAAGAGCAGCAGAGAAAGAATGGATATGTAGACTAACTTCTTCATCATAAGTGGATGCAAATATAGGGATTTTCAGTATTTTTGCTGGCAGATGCCGAACTAAATTGGAACTACTATGAACGAGATTAAACAGAATTCACCCTACGCATGGTTTCTCGCCGCCCGCCCCAAAACGCTGACGGGAGCCATCATCCCGGTATTGCTGGGCAGCGCCCTTGCCTTCAGCGACGGACAGTTTAAGACCGCACCCGCCCTGCTGTGCGCCCTCTTTGCCTGCGGCATGCAGATTGCCGCCAACTTTATCAACGACCTCTTCGACTTCCAGAAAGGGACTGACCGTCGGGAAGACCGGCTGGGGCCGCAGCGCGCCTGCGCCGAAGGTTGGATTACACCGGCGACCATGAAAATCGGTATCGTCATCGCACTGACACTGTCTTGTCTGGCAGGGCTGGCAGTGCTGTCCACCGTCTGGGGGCAGCTGCCCCACGGAGGCTGGGAACTGGTGGTGCTGGGCGTGGTGTGCATACTGTTTGCTTTCCTCTATACCACGCTGCTCTCCTATCGGGGATGGGGCGACGTGCTGGTACTGGTGTTCTTCGGCTTCGTGCCCGTATGCGGCACCTACTACGTGCAGGCCTATACGCTGAACATGGATGTGCTGGTGCTGTCGCTCGTCAGTGGCCTCGCCATAGACACCTTGCTGATGGTAAACAACTATCGCGACCGCGAGCAGGATGCCGTGAGCGGCAAGTGTACGCTGGTGGTACGCTACGGCAAGAAGTTCGGTGAGAATATGTATCTGGCACTGGGCATCGCCGCCGTGCTGCTCTGCTTCTGGTTTGTCTACACGGGCAAGCTGACTCCACTGGAATTTATCTGGGCTCCCTGCGTCTATCTCTATATGCACGCACTGACGTGGCGCAAAATGATACAGATAGGTAGCGGTAAAAAGCTGAACAGCATACTGGGCGAGACGTCGCGCAATATGCTGTTCTTAGGATTACTGTTAGCGGTGGCGCTGAATTAAAGATTAGCAACGCATCATTTTTCCCTAATCCTTAATCTCTACCCCTTCCGCTGTACATCTGTTCGTAATATTTCTGATAATCACCGCTGGTCACTTCTTCCACCCACGGCTGGTTGTTCAGATACCATTCGATAGTTTTCACGATACCGACCTCGAACTTCGTCTCCGGATACCAGCCCAGGGCATTGGTAATCTTTGTGGGGTCTATGGCATAACGTTGGTCGTGGCCCAAACGGTCTTTGACGAAGGTGATAAGGCCTTCGTTTATCCAGCTGGTATCAATCGTACCGTCGGCTGCTTTTACTTGCTTCTTCAATACTTCGCGGTAACGGGGAGTCTCTTCCATCAAGCGGCGGACAGTGGCAATGGTGAGCTTTACAATTTCAAGATTAGTCTTTTCGTTGTGACCGCCTACGTTGTACACCTCGCCTTCCACACCCTCGCGGACAACGAGGTCGATGGCTTTACAGTGGTCTTCTACGTAGAGCCAGTCACGCACGTTACTGCCGTCGCCATAAACAGGGAGGTTCTTGCCTTCGAGGATATTCTTGATGATGAGCGGAATCAATTTTTCCGGGAAGTGGTAAGGACCATAGTTATTAGAGCAACGGGTAATGGTAACGGGCATCTTATAGGTGTCGTGATAGGCCATCACTACCATATCGGCACTCGTCTTGCTGGCGCTGTAGGGGCTGTGCGGACAAAGCGGAGTTTGCTCCGTGAAGTAACCTTCGGCACCAAGCGAACCGTAAACTTCGTCGGTAGATACCTGATGGTAACGGACGCCTTTGCGCCAAGTAGGATAACCGGAATCGTCCTTACCCGTGACCCAGGCACGGCGGGCGGCGTCAAGCAGGTTCTGTGTACCCAGAATGTTGGTCATCAGGAAAAGTTGGGGATTCTCTATGCTACGGTCTACGTGGCTTTCGGCAGCAAAGTTCACCACGTAATCGAATTTATATTTAGCAAACAGTTCATCGGCAAGCACACGGTCGCAAATGTCGCCTTTTACAAAGAAGCAACGTTCGTCGTCAATGTCGTTGGCAATGGTACCCAGATTGCCTGCGTATGTCAGGGCATCCAGTATCACCACTTCAATATCATTATGTTTTGCCAGGATGTATTTAATATAATTGGCACCGATAAATCCGGCAGCACCAGTTACGAGATAGGTTTTCATGAAAATGATTAGCGATTAATGATTAATGAAATAACTAAAGTAAATAATAGTACCAGAATAAGGGGCGACAGAAACATATAGGCACATCCTTATTCCGTCAGCGTTTCGACTCGGCCAACTCCATCAGATATTTGCCATACTCGGTCTTGCCAAGCTGTTCGCCCAGACGATACAACTGGTCTACATCTATCCAGCCCTTGCGCCAAGCAATCTCTTCGATACAGCTGACACGGAAACCTTGGCGGTTCTGGATGGTAGCCACAAAATTGCTGGCTTCCAGCAAGCTGTCGCAGTTGCCTGTATCAAGCCAGGCAAAACCACGGCCGAAGAGTTCCACTTTCAGCGTACCTTCATTCAGATAGAGACGGTTGAGGTCGGTAATTTCGTATTCACCGCGGGCGGAGGGCTTCAAGGAAGCGGCTTTCTCTGTCACGGTGGAATCGTAGAAGTAAAGACCGGGGACGGCGTAGTTACTTTTAGGTTCTGCGGGTTTCTCTTCCAGCGAAACGGCTTTGCCGTTGGCATCAAACTCCACAACGCCGTAGGCACGGGGGTCCTTGACGTAATAACCGAAGATGCAGGCCCCTTTGTCGATGGAAGCGGCACGCTTCAGCATGGCCGAGAAGCCTTGACCGTAGAACATATTGTCGCCCAAGATGAGGCATCCCGGTCCGCCGTCCAAGAACTCTGCACCCAGCACAAAGGCTTGTGCCAGTCCATTGGGATTCTCTTGTATCTTATAGGAAAAGGACATGCCGAGTTCTTCGCCGGTTCCCAGCAGCTCGCGGAACATGGACAAGTCACGTGGAGTAGAGATGATAAGCACTTCGCGAATTCCCGCCAACATCAATGTAGAGAGCGGATAGTATATCATCGGTTTGTCATAGACAGGCATTATCTGCTTGGAGATAGCCTTGGACAACGGATAGAGACGAGTGGCACTGCCACCTGCAAGAATAATTCCTTTCATATTTCAGTTCTTTTTCGGTGATACTTCAAAATGGAGAATAAAATAAGAAGGAGGACGATGCCCCACGGCTCTACTTGCTATTCGGGCACAAAGATAATGGAAAAATTCGATTAAGTGAAGGCTTGGTTTCATCTTTTTGCTTCTTTGCTTTGCTTACTCCGGTACATTGTTTTGCTTATTTCAAAAAGATACGCCATTCACCCCAGCAGACAACGGACATTACCTCAGTGCGCAACAGCCATCACCCCTTGATGAAACGGTCTTTACCTTAGCACGTAACGGCATTTTCCCAATAGTGTAACGAGATTTACCCTACAGTGTAACGAGACTTACATTAGAATGTAACGGCTTTTACACTGTAGAGTAAACAATCCGTAAATACAGTCTGCTGATAATAAACAAGCTACGTCATCGGTCAGCAAGTTCTATCACCTCCAAATCCTTGAACGTTCCCCCATCAACCGCAAAGCGTACCATCGTACGTACCTTATGGAAACCTTGAATGCCCGCAGCACCCGGATTGATGTGCAGCACGTCCAACGTCTTGTCATACTTCACCTTCAGTATATGTGAGTGCCCGCTGATGAACAACTTGGGTGGACGCACCAGAATGCTGCCTTTGATGGAAGGGTCGTAGTTGCCGGGATAACCGCCGATATGTTTCATCAGCACTTCTGCCCCATCTACCGTGAAACGGAGAATCTGCGGATAGAGCTGCCGTATCTCCTGCCCGTCAATATTGCCATACACGGCACGGAAGGGACGGAAAGCCGCCAGCTTCTGTGCCACTTCCAGCGAACCGATGTCACCGACGTGCCAGATTTCGTCACAAGACTCGAAATATTGCAGGTACTTTTCATCCCAGTAACCATGCGTATCTGATAACAAACCAACTTTTGTCATTTTTCCTTTGTTTATTAAGACAAAGGTAATTATATTTGGGGAGAATACAATGTGATTAACACATCAACACCATGGAGAACAGATATTTCAAACGTGACATCAGCTGGCTGTCTTTCAACTACCGCGTGCTGCTGGAAGCCGAAGACGATACACTGCCATTATACGAACGCATCAACTTTATTTCCATATACTCCTCCAATCTGGAAGAATTCTACAAGATACGTGTGGCCGACCATAAGGCCATAGCCACCGGAGCCTCGCAAAGCGACGAAGAGAGTGTGCAATCCGCTACCGAGCTGGTAGATGAAATCAACTGGGAAGTCAACCGCCAACTGGAGGAGCGTATCCGCATTTACGAACAGAAGATACTGCCCGCCCTGCGGAAACATCACATCATATTCTATCAAAGCCGCAACGTAGAACCGTTTCACCGCGACTTTGTGCGCAGCTTCTTCCGTGAAGAGATATTCCCCTATCTGGCTCCGGTGCCCGTAAGCAAGGACAAGGTGATTTCATTCCTGCGCGACAACCGTCTCTATCTGGCCGTGCGGCTTCATCTGAAAGGAGCTCCCGTCGGTTCTCCAAACCGCATCCAGTATTTCGTGATGAAACTGCCGTACAGCAAAGTGCCGCGCTTCATCCAGTTGCCCAAGGTGGGAAAAGACTATTATCTGATGTTCATTGAAGACATCATCAAGGCCAATCTGGATACCATCTTCCCCGGTTACGAAGTGGACAGCAGTTATTGCATCAAGATTTCACGCGATGCGGATATTCTGATAGACGATGCCGCCAATACCTCCGAAATCATCGAACAGGTGAAGAAGAAGGTAAAGAAACGCAAGATAGGCGCCGTGTGCCGTTTTGTATACGACCGCGCCATGCCTCAGGACTTCCTCGATTTTCTGGTAGATGCCTACCGCATAGACCGCCGGGAGATGGTTCCGGGCGACAAGCACCTCAACATGGAAGATTTGCGGCATCTGCCCAATCCCAACCAGAGCGTGCGTCCCATCAAGAAACCCCAGCCCATGAAGCTGACCTGCCTGGACGAACGCGAATCCATCTTCCGCTACGTGGAGAAAAAAGACTTGCTGCTGCATTATCCCTACCACTCCTTCGACCACTTCATCCATTTCCTATATGAAGCCGTCCACGAACCCACCGTACGTGAAATCATGGTGACCCAGTATCGTGTGGCAGAGAACTCCACCGTCATCAACACCCTGATAGCCGCCGCACAGAACGGAAAGAAAGTCACCGTCTTTGTAGAACTGAAAGCACGCTTCGATGAGGAGAACAACCTCGCCACCGCCGAAATGATGAAGGCCGCAGGCATCAATATCATCTACAGCATACCGGGACTGAAGGTACATGCCAAAGTAGCCCTCGTGCTCCGCCGCGACAAGGAAGGGCACAAAATGACAAGCTACGCCTACATCAGCACCGGCAACTTCAACGAAAAGACCGCCACCCTCTATGCCGACAGCGGACTATTCACCTGCAACCCGGTGATTGTAAACGACCTGCACAACTTGTTCCGTACTCTGCAGGGAAAGGAAAATCCGGTGTTCCACCGCCTGCTTGTGGCCCGTTTCAACTTGATACCGGAACTGAACCGTCTCATCAGCCACGAGATGCAACTCGCCCAACAAGGCAAACGGGGACGGATTATCCTAAAGATGAATGCCCTGCAAGACCCCGCCATGATAAACCGCCTCTACGAAGCCTCGCAAGCCGGTGTAGAGATAGACCTCATTGTCCGCGGCATCTGCTGCCTCATCCCCGGAAAGGAGTACAGCCGCAACATCCGCGTGACACGCATTGTGGATACCTTTCTGGAACATGCCCGTGTGTGGTACTTCGGCAACGGCGGCGCACCCAAGCTCTTCCTCGGCTCGCCGGACTGGATGCGGCGTAACTTGTACCGCCGTATCGAAGCCGTCACCCCCATTCTGGACCCGGACTTGAAGCAAGAGCTCATCGATATGCTATCCATACAACTGTCGGACAAACGGAAAGCCTGCTTTGTGGACGACCGGTTGCGAAACCGCTGGAAGTCGTCGCGACCGCAAAAGGAGAAGGTACGGTCGCAATATAGCTTTTATGAATACTTGAGAGAGAAAATATAAACAACTCTGCCCCAATACACCTCCGGCTCAACTGTCTTTTATAGGACACAGACGTACGGCAGTTCCTCCACTACGTGCTTGCCGAATGGTGAGGGTATCACTATAAGTCACTTCGCGCTCTTCTATAAGTATAGCAGCAGGACATGTCTCATAATCGGCCTCAGGAGCATCACGATAAATAGTAGCCAGATATCTTTTATCTGTATCGAGAAAAGACAGACTGATATTAGCCGTTCGTTCCTCATCTCCCGTGATGCTGCCTATATACCAGCATCCCTCTCCTTTATCGCAACGGGCAATAGTAACATAACTGCCAATGCATGCTTCCGGCACCACTGTTCTGCTCCAATCTGTAGGACAAGATACTATAAAATTAAAAGGTTCCGGATTAGCCTCGTAATTCTCTATTTCATCCGAAGCCATTTGTAACGGTGAATAGAGCACCACAAACAGCGCCAATTGTTTGGCCAGTGTGGTATGTACACGTGTCTGTGGCATTACATCGTTAACAAACCGAAACGTCACCGGTGTAAAGTCCATCGGGCCTGCCAACCCACGAGTGAAAGGCAATATTACGGTATGAGAGGGAGGATTTCCACCATCTACATCCCAAGCGTCCCATTCTTGTCCACGTACTCCCTCTTGTGTCATCAGATTAGGAAAAGTACGCTGCAAACCTGTAGGAATCACCGGTTCATGATTATCAATACAGATACGGTGACGGGCAGCAGCCTCTATTACCTTGCGATAATGAAGTACACCAAACTGACTGCTATGATATTCTTTCCCATCAAGCAAATCGCCCACATAACCCGTTTTTACTTGATGCACACCATATTTCTCATAGAACTTGAAACCATCTTCCATCTGATTTTCATAATTGGAAACATTACCGCCAGTTTCATGATGTCCTATCAAAGCTACTCCTTTGCTACGCCCATAATCAGTAATACGTTGTATATCAAAATCGGTATAAGGTTTTGTGAAACTAAACTTCCAAGTAGCCCAGTCTTCATTCCACCCTTCCACCAGTACACCTCCCAGGTTATTGGCAGCAGCAAAATCGATGTGACGCATTGTATTCTCTGTTGTGGCCCCATGATGGAGACCGGCATGCCAGGTGTTATGCTTCATGTGATAAGTCCACCAAATTCCAATATAGCGCATAGGTTGTATCCAGGAAGTATCGGTTATACGACAAGGTTCATTAAGATTTAACATGAGACGGGAAAGAAGCAAATCACCGGCAGATTCAGCCACTATCATTGTACGCCAAGGAGATACACGAGTATCGGTAACACGTACTTTCTCACCTGTACTCCAAGGTGTAAGAGCCGCACGTAATGTGACCGTTTTATTATCTTCAGGTTGCTCAACCGGCTTCAAGTTCATGGCAGCATAATCTGTAAGATTTGCTTCATGAATAGCCAAATAAAGGCTATCTGTTGTCTCAATCGTCACCGGAGTGCTTACCCATCCCATCTTACTAAGAGTTTTTTTCTCAAATAAGGCTTCGTAAAAACGAACTCCTTTCACTGGAATACTCCAAGCATCATAATCTGCAGGAAAAACGAATTCAGTCACTTCGTCATCAATAAGAAACTCTTGTAGCTGTTGCTGGCGAGGGAACTCATACCGGAATCCCATCCCATCATCAAAAAGACGAAAAATAATATTCAGTTCCCGCTCCAACGATGTTTCTTCCTTGAGGCATACCCTCAATTCATTATAATGATTTACAATTTCAGCCTCTTCCCCCCATACTGGTTGCCACACATCATTATGCGAATCATGCTTAACCTCTTTTAGAACGAAACCAGTCAAAAGATCTGGCGCATCCTTCAAAACCAATCCCAGACGTGAAGGAAGTAAAATATTCTTCCCCGCATGTCTTAAACAATATCGAGGAGCACCTTCTTCATCAAGTGTAAACTCTAAAGAAAGTTTTCCATTTGGAGAGGTCAACTTGATATGTTCCTGCTGGCATGAAATCATCCATAGGCCTAAACATAAAGCAAGTATAATCTGTAGCGTTTTTTTTAGTTTCATAGTCATTACCGAATTTAATTTTATATATCCAATTCTTATTTTATAAGTCTACTGACAAACAGTCCCTTCCCTTCCTCAGCCGGAATAACACAGAAGTTTACGAAACCACAGACAGACTCCGGTTCAAGCAACGTAGCAACCAAATTTCCTAAAGGTTGTGCCAAAGGTACCAACCAACTACCTATTGGAAGTTCTACATTATCTTCATAGACATCCGTTTCTACATTTACCGGATGAATCCCCTCCCATTCCTTCTCTGCACGATACAGACGGGTTACTTTGTAACGCTCAACTTTTGCTTTTTGTACACGGGTAACTTGCTCAATGTGTACACCCAACGCTCGAAGCTTACATACTGCTTCTGTACAGGGAGCATCGAGCAGATAAGCTTTAGGGCGAGTACGCATCAATTGAGGTTTTGCCTGCATGGCATCAAGGGTTGGCAGTTCAGTCTTAAACAGTTCATTGGCCTTATAATCGATAAAAGAGACTACATGACGTACAGTATCCGAAGTGAAAGTAACATATATCGGTTCAGTAGCTTTCAAGGTGCGCTTCCTGGCTTGTTCTATCTTACGTTTAATTGAAGCACGATGTTGCGCAGCAGTAACCAACGTTTGCCGTGCCACCAAGAAACCGCACTCACTACGACGCGCAAAACACTCCGGTCCCAATCCAATACCTCTTATTTCGACAAAAAGCGATACAGCCCCCGTCAATGCTTGAAAAGTAGAACTGGACTGCGGACTTTTGGCACCTTTTACAAGAACAAGGGAACCATCTGCCACACGAGGAGTAAAGTAGAAACCGGAAGCATAACCGGCACTATTTAAAACGACCTCTGCCTCACGACGAAAAAGTTCTTCAGACAGCGTACGTAAAGCTAAAGGCGCATTAAGATGTCCTGTAGGTAAAAAAAGTACATCAGCAGCATTTGCTGTCGGCACTCCACGTAATAAGTTAAACTCACGACGTAAAGGTGTATATTCATGAATATCAAGAGCTACGTCCGGATTCCATTGCTGGTAGGACTGCTTCAACAGCAAAGTGACAGCATCCTCTAATTTGCTCTGATCGCGATTCAAATCGTAGCCATCGGCTGAACGACGTTGCTGAATGGCATAACCATCAACATTGGCTATAGGAACCAAAGCCACAGCTATATGATTCAGCAATTCACGTCCTTCTTTTTCACAAAGTAAGTAACGGACAAGCATGCATACAGCCTCAGCACCTGCCGGCTCGTTACCATGCAGTGCCGCTTGAATCCATACCCTTACCTTCTTCTTGTCGGGAGTACCCAAATAAAGTACCGGAATGGTACGTCCTTGTTTGGTAACACCAATATTCTCCATATATGCCAAACCCGGAGAACGTACAACCAATTGCTGTAAATAGTCCTTTATCTCATCAACCGATGCCAATCCGCTACCGTAAGGTTTACTTAGAGTAGGTGTCTCACGGTCAAATTTGGGGTCAGGATAGAAACTTGCAGTTACTCCGGCAGGTTGCTTCGACTGATTTCTATTCCATAACACAAGATTAGCTAATACCACTTCTTGTGCTATCCTCTGTAAATAAAGAGCCGTTTCAGACGGTAGACCTGCATAATAATCGCTGCTAAAAGGCTCACCAAAAAAAATTGCATAAAAGACACAAGCCGCCAGATAACTGCCTGCAGGACTAGGATGGCTGCCATCAGAATTATACAACTGCAAACTTGGACACTCTCTACGTACACGTCTCCATGCCTCACCCACAGGAGCACAATAAGCATCAAGGACATCAGCCATTTCCAAATAGTTTTCCGTAAGTTGCTGCTGCATTCCTTCATAAGTATCATTATTACGCCCCCATGTCATATAACAGACACTTTTTCCTTTTGGGGCATAAAGACGGCGTAAACTATCTAACTGCGCCGCAGGATGGAATACATTCTTCTTTACCCATTCCTTTTCACGAGTAGGTGCCTTGCTCTGTTCCTGCATCACCATATAATCCCATCCTCCTTCACGAATCGCCTCTAATGTTTGCGTATTGGCTGCATGCTGTCTCAAGTACCAACCAGGGTTAGCAACCTGGCGCACTGATATTTTTTTTCCACATGAGGATGCTAACGATTGGACTTGCAATGGCAAACGATTAAAAAAAGTATAGCTGTTACCTATAAAAAGTACCCGTAAAGAATCTGTCGTCAATAATGGCACAGCTTGTTTCCCCATAGGGACAGCCTCATGCCCGATGCCGCACTCTTCTATCTTGCGCCAATGGCATTCCCAACCACGGGATGCAGCCAACTGGTGAATATAAAGCCAGAAACTACGCCCACGCTCCATACGGTTTCGTCCTTGTCGTTCAGCTTCAGGAGTCTTGCGTAGAAAAGACTCACGTATCGTATCTCCCAAAGCCAGCTGTAGTATGATAGGTTTTGACAAGTATTTTTTTATCTGTTCAGATGAAATATAGGGGATACCAGCCGTACCATAAGGATATGTCTGGGCCAAATCAGGAAAAGTATACCAACCGGGAGAACTTATAATAGCTTTTTCCACATAAGGACTATCGTGAAAAAGCATGAAACGCTGTACGAATTGCCCACCAGCAGAATGACCATAAATCATATATCCTTTGCGCATGCTTCCCGTAAATTGACGCACATATTCAAATAGTTTATCAACCAACACTGGTGTAATTTTTTCGGGAGCATTAGCTACTGTATGGGCAGCATTCATCACCCCCACCTCCTGATAGTCTGCCAAAGGATAAGATTTCAAATCAAAGTGAGGTATAAAAAGCATAAAACCCTTTCTCTCCGCTTCTTCTTTCCAACCGTCCAAAAGATAACGATAACCGCGGTCTCCTCCTTCAAAGACAAATACAATAGGCATTTGTTTAATATCCCCCTGGGAAGGTATATAATAATGTACATCTACCGGGCGATCGGCAAAAGGAGGGTATTGACTATAAGTGAAGAAATGTTCACCTCTTGGCCTTTCCAAAGTCTGTTTCGCTATTGCAGATAAACAAATACAGAGGAATCCAATATAAAATATAATCAGCTTCTTCATAATTCGTACCTTCCCTTCTTTACTATTGTACCATCTTGCATTACAAATTTACCACGGGCAATGACATCTGTAAGCTGCAAATCTTCCGCCAAAAAACACAAGTCTGCATCTGCTCCTTGTGCCACAATACCTTTAGCTCGTAATTTCAGATTACGAGCCGGATTGGATGTTATCAATGTAATCGCTTGTTCCAATGGTACCCCCTCCTCATTGACTAATGCAACTACCTCCTTGAAATTTAAATTCAAAGGAGCAGGACGATAAGATATTTCTCCAGTTTCAGGATTCACTCTGCGTACGCCACCATGGCCATCACTAGAAAAAGTAATGCGATCAAGGGGGACACCAGCTTGCAATGCACGTATCACACAACGATGGGGAGTATCAAACTTTGAGCCACCAGTCGAAAAATCAATCATTCCACCTAATTTACCAAATTCTACAGCCTGCATAAAAAGAGCTTCAGTACGTATCAGATGAGTAGGAGACAGATAAGATATCAGTGTAGGATAGTGACGAGCAATATTGAGTAAGGGCTCAATACCTTCCGGAAGTGCTCCCAAATGAATGTGGAGAATTCCTCCTTTACCAGATGTAAATCCCCCTAAACGTACCTGATGTATAATACGCAATATCTCTTGCTCTGTCGGAAACGGACTACGGTCATCACTCATCGCCAGCTTACAGCCAATAACTTTATCTATGAAGATAAGATCGTCAGCCACACTATTCATCAATGTTTTGGTAGGCAATCCGTAATAATTTGTCAGCATATAAGCCGACAATCCGTCATCGTCAATAGCTTTGGCCTTGGCATAAAGCGTAGTAAGTTCTTTGGCAAATCCATCAGTACCAAGCATACCCAATACAGTAGTAGTACCACATGCCACCAGTTCGCTCATAGTCACCTCGGGGAGTAATGAGGCATAACCTTGTTGCCCTCCTCCACCAGTAATATGTACATGCTGATCTATAAATCCCGGAGTAACAATTTTACCTTGCACGTCAATAGTATGGCAAAATGATTCATTCAGTTCAATTGTCTTTGAAATATGCGCAATCTTTTCTCCGCATAGCAAAATGTCTGTTTTACCAAGATAGGCAGGAGCATATAAATTTGCATTCTTTATCAATGTAAACATAGCTGTCGATTAATTTTAGAAAGTGATAAGATGATAAAGTATCAAGAAAACAATTCCTCCTATTAAAGGAAATGTATTACGCCTTGCCAACTCCACTGATGACACACCGGCTACCCCGGCAATGGCAACAATGACTCCGGCAATAGGAGATGCGGCACGTCCCATGCTTGCCGCCAACTGCAAAGGAAGTATCAATGAAAAAACCGGCAAACCAAGCTGAGTGGCTATACCCGGCAATAAAGGACCAAATGAAAAAAAGGCTGCATTGCCACTTCCCATCAGCATGGCAGCTCCAAAAATAATGAGAGTAAAGATTGCGGCAATAGCTAATCCCGAAAGTCCGATATGAGAGGAATAACCCACCAATGAATCAATAAATCCCAAACCAATCAGTCCTTTAGAGAAAACTTCTGAAGCTACAATCAATGTTACAACTGAAATAAACACATTTCCCATGCCTTTCCAAAAACTTGCAAAAACGTTAAAAGTAGTACGCACACTACGAGTATGAAACAACACAAATACCAATGATAAGAACAGAGAAAAAAGCATAGCAGTAGTGGTACCCAATGTTACAGTAGGCTGAAACAGTCCCACAAAAGGTGAAAAGAAAATGAGAAGAGCCAAAGGTAATACCGGGAGTAGCGCAAAAGCCAATGGAACATCCGGTTTTTCTACTAATGAGGTTGCAGTCACATTTGACACCTGCAATATGCCATCCTGCTGTTTCTTTACATCTTTTTTATCAAAATAACGGTTATTAAAATAGAAGAGTACCATTACAACCAAGGAAGTAGGAATTACTAAAGGAAGTTGATGAGTGATAAAATATTCCACATTGGATTGTCCTATCAATTCGGCAGCCATAGCAGTATTTGCCGACCCCGGTCCCTGATCAAATAGAGTAGCAGCGGCAATGACTGACAATGCTGTAAGTTGGCTTACTCCCAAACTAATTAAAACAGGATAAACCGAAGCCACAAGCAACAATCCTAATCCGGCAGCTGAAGGAGTAGTAATAAAAAGTAATTGTCCAATAGGAATAACTATAGTAGCCGCCAAATAAGGATAACGTCGAAAAAGACCTAATGGCTTCATGGAAATATAGACCAATGCATTAGTAGCCTTTATGTTATTCATGAAAGCTACATAACCGCCAATTGTCATTATCATAAACCCTGCACGCGCCAAATTAGAAAGAAAAACTTCCTCTATCATCCTTACCAAATCAAACACCACCATTCCCGTAGCTTCACTAGGTACTACCGAATGCACTTGCATGAAAAAAGCAGCTGTAAGCATTAATAAACCGGAAAGCATCAAAAGACCTTGAGGATTGAGCTTACGATAAAGACCTACCGCTGTAATCCCTACCATAAGAAGACTAAAAATGAAAGCCAATTCGGACATGATGTATCAAGATATTAAGTTTTTGTTTTCTTTTGAATATATGAATCTAAATCAGATATAAACACCGATATATACAAAGCCGTTTATATGCGGTATTTATATCTGACTATTATCTATCAATACCCCGGATTATTTTCCAAAGGATTACCAGTATTGGCATCAATGAATGATTGCGGCAGCGGGAAAAGGACAGGAGTCTCATATTCATCCATACCACGTCCTGCAATACCAGCTATCTCATTGAGTTCACGCATGCGACGTTTGAAATAGTTATTGGTATCACGTTCGTCACCACCATTTTCTTGGCAAACACGTACCAATGTATGACGACGTTCTTCCTCCGTAAGCAGTTCACGGCTGCGTTCATCAAGAATGAAATCCATACCACCGATTCTAAGATCATCTTCAGTAATACTTACAGCATTGGAACGATTACGTACTTTATTTATCCATTTAATGGCCTCGCCTACTTGATTACTCTTGTAAAGAGCCTCTGCATAAAGTAAATATGTATCTGCCAAACGTAAATAAACAATGTCCGCATAGTGTCCATCATTAGCTGCATTAGCCAAAATAGGTGGAGTATAATCCCATTTACGAGTAGTAGGCCAATCATATTTTTTAATGGAAGTAGAAGTTAGCATGGCTGCATTAACCGTAGTATCAATAAGTGCAGTACCACCTAAATCAAATACCTTGGTTACATTGCCGGCAGCATCTACATCATTAATACTCCATACGATAGCATTAGCAGATACACGGTCATCTTGTTCTCCCATTCCTTTATAATTGTACAAACGAAGTGCTCCTCTGGAAGGAACTACACGTCCGGCTCCCTTACCACCATTAGCTTGCCAAAAGACTTGTGCAAATGAACCTTCACCACCGTTATTGATATAGTCCGGATTATGCTGGTTTGTCTTTTTACAATCGCCATCATTAGCATAATAGTTCTTATAAGTTGTAGTCATATAGACATTTGCAGTACCATAGGCACTATTCTCCTCTTCTGTGTTAATGAAAGCCAGTAACACCTCCGTATTTCCATCAGCATACATAGGAGTATAAAATACGTCAATAAAAGGACATCCATCATTGGAAGCATTACTACCAAAGCGTTGATTTATAAGGGAATATTCTCCACTTTCCACTAATGGTTTCAGTACTGAAACTGCTTTTTCAGCATTACCTTCTGCCAAATAAAGTTCACCCAAATAGTGACGTGCCACAGCACCAGAGACTTTACTATTATTAGAAGTACGCAAAGGAAGGTTATCGACTGCAAACTGGAAATCTTCTGCCATCACTTCGCGAATACTACTCAAGGAAGCACGGTCCCAATCATCACGATAATTCAATCCTGTAATTTCTTGTGTTGAAAGGGGCACTGCACCAAATGAATAGGTAAGGTGACGGTAAGCCCAAGCACGGAAAAAGCGAGCTTCGGCCAACACCTCATTTTTACGATTTTCAGCATCAGCACCACTTCCCCAGTTAATGCCATCATTGTCAGCTCTTGAGATAACCATATTGGCAGTGTTGATGATACGATATCCCCACTGGAAAATATTATTCCAAATAGCAAGATCAGTGTAAGTTATCTCTTTGGGATTGTAGAGGAACTTCATTTCCGCATGACTATTATTGGCCCATGAATTATCTACCCCTCCACCCCAGGCAGAATGCAGACAGAGCGCAATACTTCCTCCCATTGCATCAGCACGGCGATACTCTGCACGCATAAGACCATAAAGAGGCGTTATCATCGATTTAAATCCATTGTAATCTACAAGTAAATTTTCAGGATAAAGTGCATCACGAGGATCTTCCTTAAGAAACTTATCCTCATTACAGCCGCCCATAGTGAGCAATAATACTGTAAACACTAAGACATTGAAATATGTTATTTTTTTCATATGTGCAATTTCATTTTAGCTTTTTATGATATATTACTCTCATCAAATATCTAACTTTAGTCCAAAAGTGAACGAACGTACTGGAGGAGCAGCCAATTGATCATTGAGAAATTCCGGATCCATACCTGTCCAGCCAGTTATTGTAGCCAAATTCTTAATGTTCATGTAAAGATTGAGCCGTTTGACGAAAGTACGACGCAACCATTGTTGTGGGAAATTATAACCCAATGTAACGTCGGAAATACGTAAGAAATCTGTCTTTTCATAGAAACTGGCTCCCTCTGGATTCACATCACTATTCAAACTATTTTTCGGATAGCTATTCGTAGGATTCTCTGGAGTCCAAAAATCCACCAAAAAGCGGTTCTGGCGATATGAATTATGGCTTGTATCATACAAGGCATTCAGATGGGTTTGTCCTAACTGAGCCGTTAAGAACACACTCAGAGTGAAGTTTTTGTACTCAAAAGTGTTCATCAAACTCATATTTACTTTAGGAATAGCCGACCCTATAATAGTCTTATCAGCCGTTGTAATATCGTTACCATCTACATCAAGGTATTTCACATATCCAGGATACGAATTACGATAGTTAGGATCTTGCTGCCCTGTCGGGTTAGACGGATCAGCAATCTGCCATACACCGATAATTTTATAATCATAGTTCACATTGATAGGTTCACCAATAAACCACTTGGAAGCCACATCATCAACCGGCTTTCCATTAGCATCATACAAACCAACATCTACAATCTCCGAACGATAGTGTGAGAGGTTGAAAGAGGTGCTCCAGCTAAAACTCTTATGTGTAATGTTATTAGAAGTTATCTGGAATTCAAAACCACGATTACGGGTCTGTCCACGATTCTCAGTAATAGAGCCAGTACCATTAATGGTAGGAATAGAACGGGAAAGCAGCAAATCTTTGGTTTTAGACCAATAAATATCAAATGAACTCTGAATACGTCCATTCCAAAGTGCAATATCAAAGCCAGTATTAATAGATGTAGTAGTTTCCCAACCTAAACCGGGCGAAGCTAACTTCGACGGATAGAAACCAAACTGTGCAGTATGATCATCATTCAGATAATTGTAAGTTGAAAGATTAGGTAGTGTACTATAAGCACTGATAGCCTCATTGCCATTTTTACCCCATGACAAGCGATATTTCAGATTGCTAATGGTTTCACTTATAGGCTTGTCTTTAAAAAAAGATTCATTGGAAATATTCCATCCAATAGCGGCTGAAGGAAAAACGCCGAATTTAGAACTTTCACCAAAAGCGGAGTAACCATCACGACGAGCAGTAAGAGTCAACAAGTAACGATCATCATAAGTATAATTCAAACGCCCCATTTGTGAAATATGATTTTCTTTATAATAATTGGAATTACCAGACATTGTGGCAGCTTTAGAAATCTGGTAATAATACATCACATCATTGGGAAAATTCTTACCTTCCATTGTATTCTGTTCATATTCCTTGCTTTGAGCAGAATATAATCCTGTGAAAAATATACGATGTTTACCAAATTCACGTTGATAAGAAATAATATTCTCCAAAATCCATTCTTCTGAATGCCAGTCATCAGTATTCAATACGCCATTAGCACTAGCTCCTTCGTAGGTATCCAAACCTTGATAATTCTTATAGGAGCTGTTTTGGTAAGTGAAGCCTGTATTCAATTTATAGCTCAGCCCTTTAATAAAGGGAAACTTTACCTCAAGCACATTATTAGTGATAACCTTTGCACGGATATCTTTTGTCTTATTATTAAGAGATCCCAACGGATTAATGCTGAAAGCTGAAGAGGAGTCCTCAGTAGCAGAAAGTGTAAGTGAACCATCCTCGTTATAAGCACGTCCCAACGGAACTTGTTTTATAGCCCGCCAAAAAGAAGCACTGCTACCACTACGATCGTAGCGACCTAACTGTGTAGTAGTAGAAAATTTCAACCAACTATTAAACTCCTGATCAAGATTGAAACGTACATTATAACGCTTGAACTCATTGCCTACCGCAGTTCCTTTCACATCCGTATAGTTCAATGAAATGAAATAGCTGGTTTTGTTAGCTCCACCACGGAAAGAAAGGTTATGCTGTTGTTTTATACCGGTCCGTGTTGCCAACTTCATCCAATCAGTACTCTGACCGGCAGCATACATAGCTAATTCAGTAGGAGTAAAGTTATCTAACCAAGGTTCAGGATTCTCTTCTGTAGGAGGAGTAGTATTGGTAGCCTTGAAAGCTTCAGATTTATACTTATAGAATTCTTTGCCATTCATCATACGAGGTAAATTGATAGGCTGGTCAATAGTAACATAAGTATCGTATGATACCGTCAATCTGTCTTTCTTACCGCGCTTAGAAGTAATAAGGATTACACCGTTAGAACCGCGAGCACCATAAATGGCTGCTGAAGAGGCATCCTTCAATACTTCTATACTCTCTACATCATTGGGATTGATTTCCGACCATGGACCATCAAAAGGTATTCCATCAAGAATAACAAGAGGTTTATTATCGGCCGTAATGGAGTTGTTACCACGAATACGTGTAGTAGTAGACGAACCTTCAGCATTACTACCCGTCACACTAATATTCAATCCTGGAACTGCTCCTTGCAAAGATTGAATCAAATTAGCTTGTGGGCGACTTTCAAGTACATCCGAGTTAACTGAAGCAACCGAACCTGTAAGATCACTTTTGCGCTGTACACCATAACCTACTACTACCACCTCATCCAGTGCCTGGTTATCTTCTTTCAGTACAATCTTTAACGATGATGCGTCTTTCACCTGCAATGTCTTGGATATATACCCAATGAAACTTATCTCCATTACCGCCCCCTTAGTCACTGAAGCGAGTTTAAAGTTTCCTTCTACATCGGTAATGGTGCCCGTACCCGTACCTTGTATCACTACATTGGCACCGATTATCGGTTCTCCTTGTTCATCTGTCACATTTCCGTTAATATTCCATGTCTGTGCATGAAGTGAGCTTGAAAGTGACAGCATCCACATAAGACAGACAAGCAAAATACCACTTGCGTCTCTCGATTTTTGTCTGGTTTTCATAAATTACATTTTTAAGTTAATAGGAACTTGTGTGTAAAAAATCTCGAGAGCAAAATTAGACAATGTAACAACCGATTATATTCACTGGTAGAGGATTTGGTAAATTCACAAAGTTATATATCACTGATTATATTTTAATTACAGACAGACTCAATAGATTTTCAGTAGTGATTTAAATTAAATCGGTAATCAAAAACATGTATATAGATAATTGCCATTCGATAGTATTAAGCTATTGAATGGCAATTATCTATATACATGTGGGTAAAAAATGAGAGAAACGCTCAGTCTTCAAATTACTTTTTACAAACCTCTTTCACAGCTCGAAGAAATTCCTCCTTACTGAGCGAAGATTTATTTAAAGTTATAGAACGATTATTATATACGGTTTGCAGTGAACAGTGCAAAAATTCTGCAATCTTCTCACTATCCGTTACCCCCATTCGTATCAAAGCATGAATACGAAGTTCTGTATTAAGCCGCCCAGACTTCACTTCAATACGTTCTTCTGGACGTAGCAAACTATTGAAATGTTCTACGAAATCAGGGTATAAATGCAGAATAATAGAATCAAATTTCTCATAAAATTCCTTCATTTCATCGCTCATGGTAGAGGTAGAACTAATCATTTTCTTTAAATCTTCAAGTTGTCCAGCCTTTAATTTACGGTTCAATTTTTTACGATACTCCTCCATACGGCAAATATAGGACGAACAAAGTTTGAATACCTGACCAATATACTCCTCCTTAATATAATTTGTGTCACGTAGAACCAAATTGAGCTTTTGCAATTCACTATTAAGACTCTTCAACCTACCATTGGCCACATGTAGCTCCACCAAAGCTTTCCTACGTCTTCTTGTTTGCCTTCTCAAAAAGAAAAGAGCTATCAGCAATACAACAGTGAGAAAACTAATAAATAAAAGGAATAGCTTTAGCTGCTCCTGTTGCATATGATCACGCTCAATGTAACTTTGATGTATCCTTCTCTGCAACTTCTGCTGATGAAGCAGTCGTACACGGCTCTTAAAAGCTATACCGATATCAGAACAATAAGTACTATAACGATAGGCTCGGTCCAACTGACCTTGTTCATATAAATAGGAAGCCAATGCGTATAACGAACCAATATCACGATTCACAGCATATACATCAGCAATACCTGAGAGAATCATATTTTCCAGCCACTTGGTATGGTTGTGTTCTTTTTCATAAAGTAGAGCCAAGTTATAAGCTAAAATAGAATAATTACGACTATTAGGTAGAAGACGTTGTTTTTCTTTTTCCAACTCATCCCTAATAGCAATACGTTGTGCACCGGGAACATCTTGATATTTCCACACACGGCTATAAAGGTAGCGTGGCTCGTCAGGAGTGGCCGTCTGCAATACTGAATCTGAATATAACGCATAAAGTTGACCATAATATTCATGCAATGCATCATCACCTAATGAATAGAGCTGCAAACGCGAGCAGAGAGTACGCATCTGACCATAATAACGCGAACGTAAGTAGCGAGGCATACTGGAAGAACAGAGTGAATGCATTACTTCAGAGGCTTGACTAAGCAAGCCATTAGCCGTATAAACAAAACCAATACCTAATAAAGATTCAATCTCACGATTCTTATCATGATATTGTCGTGCTAAATCAAGGCTTTGTGTAGTATACTTCATAGCCGAATCTGCATCATACACGCGATATTCTTGATAAATAGCCTGATTAAGTTCATACTGTTTCTCAAATGCCTTAGATTGTCTTAGCGAATGCTTCAACGCCTCTATTCGCTCCTCTTTCTGCAAAATAAGTTTATCAGAATTATCTATCAGACTATCTAATTGAGTAAACAATGCCTCATTTGCCTTAGCAGCACTATCTGAGATATGCTGCTTGCATCCAGCACAAAAAAATAAATATAATAAGAAGAATAGGTTTAAACAAAAATGGTTTTTCATATTTCTATACTCGTTGGTAGAATTCATTTATTTAATAAATGAATTAAAAAAGTTACATACATCTTTGATTTTTAATATCAAAGTTCTAATTACAATCAATTCTACACACAACTTGTATGCAATATTCGCAAGAATTCTCGACATCTGCAAACAATTGACTAGTAATTTGGCTGCTTAACATAGAAATAACCAAATACGAAATACAAAAGCATCCACTCTTCTATTATACTTATATTGTTACTCTTAAATGCTTAACATTAATGATTATTTTGGGAAATAAAAGCAATCGCTCTTAGCACAATACCATTCTATTTCAAAACATTTGTAACACTTCTGTAACATGTATGACATCTCCCTGCAACACCGATTTCTTTCCTTTGCAACCGGAAATAAAATACATGTCTATGGAAACAATTTATCTGGGTATCGTCATCTTTCTGTTCGTACTCGCGATTTTCGACCTCGTGGTAGGTGTAAGCAACGATGCGGTCAACTTTCTGCAATCCGCTGTCGGGGCAAAGGCAGCATCCTTCAAAACCATACTCTTCATTGCAGGCGTAGGTATATTTATCGGAGCAGCCTTGTCCAACGGCATGATGGATATTGCACGGCATGGTATCTACCAACCGCAGCATTTCTATTTTGCCGAAATCATGTGCATCCTGCTTGCGGTCATGCTGACGGATGTTGTACTGCTTGACGTTTTCAACACGATGGGGATGCCGACCTCCACTACCGTATCAATGGTGTTCGAGCTACTGGGAGGTACGTTCGCACTGGCACTCATCAAGGTCTATAATAGCGATACACTGGGCCTGGGTGACCTCATCAATACCGACAAGGCACTGTCTGTCATCATGGGTATCTTCCTGTCCGTCGCTATCGCCTTCTTCTTCGGTATGTTGGTGCAATGGCTGGCACGTATCGTGTTCACCTTCAACTACAAGAAGAAAATGAAATACAGCATTGCACTGTTCGGCGGTATAGCTACCACCAGCATCATCTACTTCATGCTGATAAAGGGGCTGAAAGACAGTTCATTCATGACCCCTGAAAACAAGCAATGGATACACGACAATACCGCATTGCTGATAACCGGTTTCTTTGTATTCTTTACCATACTGATGCAGATACTGCATTGGTGCAGGGTAAATGTCTTCAAAGCAGTGGTTCTGATGGGTACTTTCGCCCTCGCCCTTGCCTTTGCCGGCAATGACTTGGTGAATTTTATCGGTATCCCCCTCGCAGGATATTCCTCATTTATTGACTATACAGCCAATGGTACGGCCGCCGGTCCCGACGGATTCCTGATGTCCTCACTCCTCGGTGCAGCCAAAACCCCATGGTATTTCCTTATCGGTGCAGGCACGATTATGGTCTATGCACTCTGCACATCCAAGAAAGCCCACAACGTCATCAAGACTTCCGTTGACCTTGCCCGCCAAGACGACGGCGAAGAGAACTTCGGAAGTACCCCGATAGCCCGTACACTGGTACGCTTCAGCATGACCCTGGCTAACGGAATATCCAAAACAATGCCCGAAAGCAGCAAACAATGGATAAACACACGATTCCAGAAAGATGAAGCCATCATAGCCGACGGTGCCGCCTTCGACCTGGTCCGCGCCTCCGTCAATCTCGTATTGGCAGGTCTGCTCATCGCCTTGGGAACTTCCTTGAAATTACCCCTCTCCACTACTTACGTCACCTTCATGGTGGCAATGGGTACCTCGCTTGCCGACCGTGCCTGGGGACGTGACTCGGCTGTATTCCGCATTACGGGTGTGCTCAGTGTCATCGGCGGTTGGTTCATCACTGCCGGAGCAGCATTCACCATCTGTTTTTTCGTGGCATTGGTTATCCATTTCGGTGGTACGATTGCCATTCTGGCACTGATTGGTCTGGCAGTCTTCATGCTGATTCGCAGCCAAGTGATGTACAAGAAGCGCAAAGAGAAAGAAAAAGGCAGCGAGACTCTGAAACAATTGATGAAGAGTACGGACAATAACGAAGTAGTTGAATTGCTCCGCAAGCATACCCGCGAGGAACTGGTGAAGATAATGGAATTCACAGAAGAGAATTTCGAGCGCACCGTCACTTCCTTCCTGCACGAGAACTTGCGCGGACTGCGCCGTGCCATGGGAGCGGTAAAGTTCGAGAAACAACTCATCAAGCAGATGAAACGCACCGGAACACTTGCCATGTGCCGCCTCGACAATAATACCGTACTGGAAAAAGGACTCTACTACTACCAAGGCAATGACTTTGCCAGCGAGCTGGTGTACAGCGTAGGCCGTCTTTGCGAGCCGTGTCTGGAGCACATCGACAACAACTTCAAGCCGCTGAATGTTATTCAAAAGGGAGAGTTTACAGATGTTGCAGAAGATATCTGCTACCTGCTGCAAGTATGCCGCCACAAATTGGAGACGAACGACTATGACGAACTTGAGACCGAAATTCGCAAAGCCAACAATCTAAACGGCGAGCTGTCGCACTTGAAACGCGAAGAACTGCAACGCATTCAGAGCCAGAATGGCAGCATCAAGGTGAGCATGGTCTATCTGACAATGATACAAGAAGCCCAGAACATAGTGACCTACACCATCAACCTGATGAAAGTAAGCCGCAAGTTCCAGGCCGAAGAATAATGTCACTTGATCTTTTTCAATCCCATCTTTTCCGCCCGTTGCAGCATAAATGCACGGGCGGCTTCGTATTCATTAGGAATGACCCCGTCCAGGATGGCGTCCTTGATGGCACTCTTCAAGGCACCCACTTGCTGGCAGGGAGAGAGGCCGAAAGTACTCATGATCTCCTCCCCGCTGACCGGCGGCTGGAAGTTACGGATGCGGTCGCGTTCCTCCAAGTCCTTCAGCTTCTGGCGCACCAATTGGAAGTTGTTCAGGAAACGCTTCTTGCGCTCCATATTCTTGGAAGTAATGTCGGCTTCGCACAGTGTCATCAGGTCGTCTATATCATCACCTGCCTCAAACAAGAGACGACGCACTGCCGAGTCGGTCACTACATCATCCGCTATCACAATGGGACGCATGTGCAGGCTCACCATTTTCTGCACATATTTCATCTTTTCGTTCATAGGAAGCTTCATCTTGCGGAAAATATCAGGTATCATCTTCTCGCCAATGAAATTATGGTTATGGAACGTCCAGCCCGCACGGGGTTCCCAACGCTTGGTGGCAGGCTTGGCTATATCATGCAGAAGAGCTGCCCAGCGTAGCCAAAGGTTGTCGGTCTTCTTGCTGATGTTGTCGAGTACTTCGAGCGTATGGTAGAAATTGTCCTTATGGGCGCGTCCATTGCGCGTCTCCACGCCTTGCAGCCTAACAAGTTCCGGGAATATCAGTTCCAACAAGCCGCACCGGTCCAGCTCAATGAATCCCTTAGACGGAATAGGTGACAAGATGATTTTGTTCAGTTCGTCTGCAATGCGTTCTTTGGAGATGATGGAGATGCGTTCGCGATTACGCTCCAGAGAATCGAATGTCTCATCGTCAATATAGAATCCCAGCTGGGTGGCAAAACGGACACAGCGCATCATGCGCAAAGGGTCATCACTGAAAGTTATATCAGGGTCGAGGGGAGTCCGGATGGTCTTTTCCTTCAAGTCTCCAATACCGCCAAAGGGGTCGACCAACTCGCCATAACGCACCCGGTTCAGGCAAACAGCCAGTGCATTGATGGTAAAATCACGGCGGTTCTGGTCATCCTCCAATGTACCGTCCTCTACAATCGGTTTGCGTGAATCGTGCGTATACGACTCTTTTCTTGCACCTACAAACTCAACTTCCGTACCATAGTACTTCAATTGTGCCGTACCGAAATTCTTGAAGACGGAAACATGCGCCCCACGCCCCAGACGCTTACCCAGCGCCTCGGCCATGGCAATGCCACTGCCTACCACCACCACATCAATATCCTTGGAAGGACGTTGCAGGAAAATATCACGTACATATCCACCGACTACGTAACATTCCAATCCCAATTCATCAGCTGTTTCGGATATCCGCTTGAATATATCATCACTAAAATATTGCTTCAGTTCTTCTGCCGTCAAATCTATCATAAATAATGCGCTAATGTAATGAATACGCAAATGTGTTAATGGCCTATCAGCACATTTGCACATTAAAATGCTGCAAAGATAAAGATATTATTTCTATTTTTGCGGACTCTAACTCCAAGAACAACAAATATGAAAAAAGTAATACTCCTTGCATGCCTATGCTGTACACTCTTCTCTTGCGAAGATGTGGAGAAGAAGGCCGGTGAAAAACTACAAGCTGCCCGCACAGCTTTTGAACTCGGCAACTACAATGAAGCGAAGATTCTGATTGACAGTATCAAGATACTCTATCCCAAAGCGTTTGAAACTCGCCGTGCAGGTATCGGCCTGATGCAGGAAGTGGAGCTGAAAGAGCAGGAAAAGAGTATGGCCTATCTTGACAGCATGCTTCAAGCCAAGCAAAAGGAATTCGCTGCAATCAAAGGGAAATATACCTTTGAGAAAGATGCCGAATACCAGAATATAGGCAATTACCTGTATCCGTCCCAAGTGATAGAAAAAAATCTGCACCGTTCTTTCCTCCGCTTCCAGGTAGACGAAAACGGTGTAATGAGCATGACCTCTATCTATTGCGGAGCCCATAACATCCACCATGTGGCCGTCAAGGTTACCGCTCCCGACGGCAGTTTTGCCGAGACGCCCGCCGCCAAAGACAGCTATGAAACGACCAATCTCGGTGAAAAGATTGAAAAAGCTGATTTCAAACTGGGAGAAGACGGAAATGTCATGGGCTTTCTCTATCTGAACAAGGACAAGAACATTAAAGTCAACTATTTGGGAGAACGTCCCTACTCCGTCACCATGACTGCCACCGACCGCCAGGCGCTTGCAAGTATTTACGAGTTGGCACAACTGCTTTCTTCCATGACGGAAATAAAGAAAAACATGGAAGAGGCAAAACTGAAGATGGAATTTGTGAAGAAAAACCGGTCTCTTAACCATTAGGACGATTGTGATGAATGTATTATTCTACTGTATGCAATACAAATTGACATAGGGTTCACAGCATTCATCGGTATGCAGCAAGCACTTTATAGTAACACTTTACCTATAATACAGCAACACTTTATCGCCAATAAAGTACTACTTTATCGGGAATACAGCAACACTTTATTACTGATAAAAAAGAATAAAGCTAGAATAGATTGATTATCACTGCAATACAGATACTTTTTCTATTCTCATGGCCTATACGTATTGTTTATATAGGGGAAAAGATATAAAAATAAGATAATCGCACTATCTTTAAAATAAGATAAGCTGCATCTCGGCATAAGTTTTTCATGCAAGCATGAAAGTTCTGCACTCAATTTACACTATCTTTGCAGCTCATAAAAAAACATATAATGATTTCTATAGACGGATTGGCCGTAGAATTCGGCGGAACTACTTTATTCAGTGACATATCTTTCGTTATCAACGAAAAAGACCGTATCGCCCTGATGGGCAAAAACGGAGCGGGGAAAAGTACATTGTTGAAAATTCTGGCAGGTGCAAGACAACCTACCCGCGGAAAGATCTCAGCCCCCAAAGACAGTGCCATAGCTTACCTTCCACAGCACCTTATGACAGAAGACGGACGTACCGTATTCCAGGAAGCGGCGCAAGCCTTTGCCCATCTGCATGAAATGGAAGCCGAAATAGAGCGCCTCAACAAGGAACTGGAAACGCGTACCGACTACGAGAGTGATAGCTACATGGAACTTATCGAGAACGTCTCTGCCTTAAGCGAAAAGTTCTATGCCATCGACTCCACCAATTACGAGGAGGATGTGGAAAAAGCACTGCTCGGATTGGGCTTTGTACGCGAAGACTTCAACCGCCAGACCAGTGACTTCAGCGGTGGATGGCGCATGCGCATCGAACTTGCCAAACTGTTACTGCAGAAACCCGACGTACTATTGCTGGACGAGCCTACCAACCATCTGGACATAGAATCCATACAATGGCTGGAAGATTTTCTTATCAGTAGCGGAAAGGCTGTCATCGTCATCAGCCACGACCGAAAGTTCGTGGACAACATCACCACCCGTACCATTGAAGTGACCATGGGGCGGATATACGACTATAAAGTAAACTATTCCCAATACCTGGAACTCCGCAAGGAACGCCGCGAACAGCAGCAGAAAGCCTACGATGACCAGCAGAAGTTTATTGCCGAAACCAAGGAATTCATCGAACGGTTCAAAGGCACCTACTCCAAGACCCTGCAAGTGCAGAGCCGCGTAAAGATGCTGGAGAAACTGGAACTGCTGGAAGTGGACGAAGAAGACACTTCTGCGTTGCGCCTCAAATTCCCTCCCTCCCCCCGTTCGGGCAATTATCCCGTCATCATGGAAGGGGTAGGGAAAAGCTACGGCGACCACGTGGTCTTCAAGAATGCCAACCTCACCATAGAACGGGGAGACAAGGTTGCTTTCGTCGGCAAAAACGGCGAAGGAAAGTCAACGTTGGTAAAGTGTATCATGAAGGAAATAGAGCATGAAGGCACCCTTACCATAGGACACAATGTGCAGATTGGATATTTCGCACAGAATCAAGCCTCGCTGTTGGATGAGAACCTGACCGTGTTCCAGACTATCGACGATGTGGCAAAAGGGGAAATCCGTAATAAAATACGCGACCTGCTGGGCGCCTTCATGTTCGGTGGTCCCGAAGAGTCCATGAAAAAGGTCAAGGTGCTTTCGGGTGGAGAGCGCACACGCCTCGCCATGATAAAACTCTTGCTCGAACCGGTGAATCTGCTGATACTGGACGAACCGACCAACCATCTGGACATGAAAACCAAAGATATCCTGAAGCAGGCTCTTATGGATTTTGACGGAACCCTTATCCTCGTCAGCCACGACCGTGATTTCCTGGATGGACTGGTAAGCAAGGTATATGAATTCGGCAACAAACAAGTGAAAGAACACTTGAGCGGCATCTACGAATTCCTCGAAAAGAAGAAAATGGACTCCCTCCGCGAACTGGAACGATAAGTATCCGCTAAATCCAGCGTCCGAACAAATGGCTGATACATATGATTTTCATTTTACTAAACACTCAACTAAGAGATATGAAAATGAAACAATATGATGTCACCATAATAGGATTTGGCAAGGGCGGAAAGTTATTGTCCTCCGAACTGGCCAAACGGAAGAGGAAGCGATGAAGGAATGAGGGATTGAATATGTTATTCACACCTTTTTAGCATTTTCCATTTGGCAATTAAGCCATTAACCTCTATCTTTGCATCCGTCCAAAGATAGAGGAATGAAAAAGAAACAGTACATAACCTATATTCTTTTTTTCATCAGCCTGATAATGCTGATGATACCCGTCATTCCCCACCATCATCATGCCGACGGAATAATATGCATGAAGAATGACATCACCGCCGATTGCTGCGGACAGCATCATAGCCCAGACAACGAACACTGCTGTCGCAACACGGGATGCATGACAACCCATTTTGTACAACAGACGCCCTGCTCCTCCGATGATGTATATTCACATCCGGATGCCTTGTGGGCAGTAATCCTATTCATTGAGCCTTTTTCCAAGTTACTCACCCTACCCGAATTTGACATAAGCAGGCAGGAATGTATCTATCTGGAATCTCTTCATAGCACATTTATCGCATGTGCTACGGGGCTTCGTGCCCCTCCGTCTCTTCTTGCTTAACTGTTGTCGGGACATCACCGGGACAGATTTCTATCCGGCATAAGGAACAATGCAATTTGGTTGCATACCCTATGCCCTAACTTTGTATTCAAAATCAAAAAGTAAGAACAAATATCATCATGAAAAAAGTTATTTTCATGGGAGTCTTGGGGTTATTCCTTTTAGGCTCCTGCAACAGCAAGTCCGGAGACAGTCACGAAGGACATAATCACGAAACAGAAGAGCACAATCATGAGGGACATGACCACAAGCATGAGGGGCATGACCATGAGCATGAGGGACACAACCATGAGCATGAAAACCATGCCGGAGGAAGTGATGAAATCATTCTGCCACCGGCAAAGGCACAAGCTGCAGGCGTGGTAGTCAGCACTGTTGAACCGGGTACTTTCCATCAAGTCATCAAGACCAGCGGCCAGGTAATGGCAGCCCAAGGAGACGAGAGCGTAGCCGTAGCCACAGTAGCAGGCGTGGTTTCCTTCAAGGGAAAAGTTATCGAAGGAATGAGTGTCAGCAAAGGTACTCCTTTGGTGATATTGTCATCCAAAAACATGGCCGACGGAGACCCGGTGCAGAAAGCCCGGATAGCCTACGAGGTTTCCAAGAAAGAATATCAGCGTATGAAAGCGCTTGTAGGCAACAAAATCGTATCTGAAAAGGAGTTCGCACAAGCCGAACAGATTTATGAAAATGCCCGTATCAGTTACGAGGCAGTCGCAAAGAACCATTCGGCAAGCGGCCAGACAGTTGTCTCTCCCATCAGCGGTTATGTAAAGAACCTGTTGGTGAAAGAAGGGGATTACGTCAGCATTGGCCAGCCACTGGTAAGCGTCACCCAGAACCGAAAGCTTTTCCTGCGTGCGGATGTATCCGAAAAGTACTATCCTTACCTAAACAGCATCGGTTCCGCCAACTTCTGTACTCCTTATAATAATAAGGTATATACATTGAAAGAACTAGGCGGGCGCATGCTTTCGTATGGAAAAGCTTCGGGCGAAAACGGATATTATGTACCGGTGACTTTTGAATTCGACAATAAGGGAGACGTTATTCCCGGCTCGTTTGTAGAAGTATTCTTATTATCCTCACCGATGGAAAATGTATTGTCTCTTCCTCACAGTGCACTGACCGAAGAGCAAGGCAGTTTCTTTGTTTACCTACAACTGGATGAAGAAGGTTACAAAAAACAGCTTGTCACCCTGGGTGCTGACAATGGCGAAAGTGTACAAATCCTTTCCGGCATAAAAGCAGGCAACCGTGTCGTAACCCAAGGAGCCTATCAAGTGAAACTGGCATCAGCAACAAACGCTATTCCGGCACATAGTCATGAACACTAATCTCATGTACAATTTGACAATTTACAAAGTATCATTCTGCAATGCCGTATCAAGGAGAAAAACAGCAATACGGTCTTTGTAGAAAGCAGATTGCCATGAGAAAAAAGAATAATTCTACTAACAGAGCTGCAATCGTGTAGCCAAATTGTACATCGTACATTGTAAATAGTAAATAGAAAGATGTTAAACAAAATAATCGCTTTTTCTCTTCAAAACCGCATCTTGGTGCTGGTAGCATCGGTGCTGTTGCTGATTGGCGGCACTTATACCGCCATGCATACGGAAGTGGATGTGTTTCCTGACCTCAATGCGCCGACAGTGGTCATCATGACCGAAGCAAACGGTATGGCGGCAGAGGAAGTGGAGCAACTGGTCACTTTTCCCGTAGAAACAGCTGTGAACGGTGCAACGGGTGTGCGCCGTGTACGCTCTTCCTCAACAAACGGATTCTCTGTTGTCTGGGTAGAATTCGACTGGGATACGGATATATACCTGGCACGGCAGATTGTCAGCGAGAAGCTGGCAGTCGTCAGTGAATCATTACCCGCCAATGTAGGCAAGCCAACACTGGGACCACAGTCTTCCATCTTAGGTGAGATGCTGATTATTGGTCTGACGGCAGATTCAACTTCCATGCTGGATTTGCGTACCATTGCCGACTGGACTATACGCCCCCGTCTGCTTTCTACGGGTGGCGTGGCACAAGTTGCCGTATTAGGTGGCGACATCAAGGAATATCAAATACAGTTGGATCCGGAACGGATGCGCCACTACGGTGTGACATTGAGCGAAGTAACGAACGCCACTCGCGAAATGAACCTGAATGCCAATGGCGGAGTGCTCTATGAATATGGCAATGAATATATCGTACGCGGCGTACTTTCTACCGACAAGGTAGACCAGATAGCCAAAGCTGTGGTACGGAGCAACGGAGCCTTTGGCGCCCCCATCCTGCTGGAAGACATTGCCGATGTTCAAATCGGAGCCAAACTTCCCAAACTGGGTACTGCATCGGAACGTGGCAAACATGCCGTACTACTGACGGTCACCAAGCAACCCGCTACAAGCACACTAGAGCTTACAGACAAACTGGAAGCCTCCCTGCAAGACTTGCAGAAGAACCTGCCTGCCGACATAAAAGTATCTACTGACATCTTCCGTCAAAGCCGTTTCATCGAAAGTTCCATCGGAAACGTTCAAAAGTCATTGTTGGAAGGAGGTATTTTCGTTGTTATCGTGCTTTTCCTATTCCTTGCCAACGTACGTACCACAGTCATCTCGCTGGTGACGCTACCGTTATCACTGATTGCCTCCATCCTTGCCCTACACTATATGGGCTTTACGATAAACACCATGAGCCTGGGAGGTATGGCTATCGCCATCGGTTCGCTGGTGGATGATGCCATCGTGGATGTGGAGAACGTCTACAAGCGCATGCGCGAAAATAGGCTGAAGCCTGCCGAAGAGCGGATGCCCATATTGGAGGTGGTGTTCAATGCATCGAAAGAAGTACGTATGCCTATCCTCAATTCAACGTTGATAATCATTGCCAGTTTCGTACCTCTATTCTTCCTGAGCGGTATGGAGGGTAGAATGTTGGTACCGCTGGGCATTGCGTTCATCGTGGCATTGATTGCCTCTACCGTTGTGGCGCTGACCGTAACGCCGGTACTTTGCTCCTACTTGTTGGGGAAAGAAAAAATAAAGGAAAAGAACAATGCCAACGGTGACTCTGTCGTGGCACGCAAAATGAAACAATGGTATGGCACAGCGCTGACTTTCGTATTGGGACATAAGAAAGGGGTGCTGGGAGGTACTATCAGCTTGTTTGTAGTGGCACTCGGCTGTTTCTTCACCCTGGGCCGCTCGTTCCTGCCACCATTCAATGAAGGTTCGTTCACCATCAATATCTCCTCGCTTCCGGGCATCTCTCTGGAAGAAAGCGATAAGATGGGGCATCGTGCCGAGGAACTGCTGCTCTCCATCCCCGAAATACAAACCGTGGCCCGTAAAACGGGACGTGCGGAGCTGGACGAACACGCTCTGGGAGTAAATGTCTCCGAGATTGAGGCACCGTTTGAGTTGAAAGACCGCTCACGCAGCGAGCTTGTGGCAGAAGTCCGCGAAAAACTGGGTACCATTGTAGGGGCAAACGTGGAAATAGGCCAGCCTATCAGCCACCGTATAGATGCCATGCTTTCCGGTACAAAGGCGAACATCGCCATCAAACTGTTCGGCGACGACCTGAACCGCATGTTCACTCTGGGCAATGAAATCAAGAACGCTATTCAGGGCATTCCCGGTATTGCCGACCTTAACGTGGAACAGCAAATTGAACGTCCGCAGCTTGTCATTTCGCCCAAACGGGAAATACTTGCCAAATATGGCATTTCACTGCCCGAATTTTCGGAGTTTGTCAATGTCTGCCTGGCCGGTGAAGCTGTTTCCCTAGTTTACGAAAAGGGAAAGAGTTTCGACCTGACCGTACGCATGAAAGACAACCTACGCGACGAAACGGAAAAAATCCGTAACTTGATGATTGATACAAGTGACGGACAAAAGATTCCACTGAACTATGTAGCGGAAATCCGCTCAACCATGGGTCCGAACACCATCAGTCGCGAAAATGTAAAACGTAAAATCGTCATTTCCGCCAACGTGGCCGACCGCGACCTGCGAAGCGTAGTCAACGATATACAAGCCGAGATGGATGCACAAATCAAACTGCCGGAAGGGTACCACATCGAATATGGCGGACAATTCGAAAGCGAGCAAGCGGCAAGCCGCACGCTGGCACTTACTTCGTTCATGTCCATCGTGGTGATATTCCTGCTCCTCTACCATGAATTCCGCAGTGTGAAAGAGAGCTCCATCATCCTTATCAATCTGCCGCTGGCATTGATAGGCGGTGTGTTCGCCCTACTCATCACAACAGGCGAAGTGAGTATCCCCGCCATCATCGGTTTCATCTCACTGTTCGGTATCGCCACCCGAAACGGAATGTTGCTCATCAGCCATTACAACCACCTGCAGCAGGAAGAAGGCTATGACGTCTACGACAGCGTTATCCGCGGTTCACTCGACCGTCTGAATCCAATCCTGATGACCGCCCTATCCAGTGCATTGGCACTTATTCCACTGGCTCTCAGTGGCGATCTGCCAGGCAACGAAATACAAAGCCCGATGGCAAAGGTTATCTTGGGCGGCCTTTTAACATCCACGTTCCTGAACGGTTTCATCATTCCGATTGTTTACCTGATGATGCACCATAACCAACAACCTAAAACGTCAGACAATGAATAAAAGATTTTTCATATTCAGCGCCGCCATCCTCGCTTTTGCGGGGATGAGCGCACAAACGTCCGGCATTGATGCCGTACTCCAGCAGATAGAGGCCAACAACAAGGAGTTGCAGGCCAACTTCCACCTCATTTCCTCACAAAAGCTGGAGAGCAAGACCAACAACAACCTCCCCGACCCTACACTATCATACGCCCACCTTTGGGACTCCAAGAACAGTGACGAGACAGTTGGCGAAATGGTTATCTCGCAAAGCTTCGACTTCCCCACGCTTTATGCCACCCGAGGAAAGATGAACCGACTCAAGGCAAATGCACTGGATGCACAAGCCACCGCCTTTCGCCAGCAGATATTACTGCAAGCGAAGGAAGTATGCCTGGACATCATCATGCTGCAACGCCAGCAAGCTCTGCTCGACGAACGGTTGAAGAATGCAGAGGAGTTGTCGGCCATGTATACCCGACGTCTGGAAACGGGAGATGCCAATGCACTGGAAACCAACAAAATTAATCTGGAGTTGCTGAATGTACGCACGGAAGCCCGCATGAACCAAACGGCACTTAACAATAAACTGAAAGAGCTGCTTGTCCTCAACGGAAACCAGCCGCTCACACCGGGACGTCCCATGTCCGGTACCATACCCGACGCCCAAACGCTCGGATTGACAGAGTACCCGGCAGTGCCGTTGCCGGCCGACTTCCGCCCACTGGTCGACGAACTGCTGGCTTCAGACCCCACCCTGCAATCCATGCAAGGTGAAAGTTCTGCTGCCCGAAAACAGATTTCGGCAAGCAAGCAAGGCTGGTTGCCCAAACTGGAACTGGGTTACCGTAGAAATACCGAATCAGGGCACCCGCTGAACGGCGTGGTAGTAGGCTTCTCTTTCCCGCTTTTCGAGAACCGCAATAAGGTCAAGATAGCCAAGACACAGGCGCTCAACATAGACTATCAAAAGGAGAACGCCGCACTGCAAGCCAGCTCTGCCTTGTGGCAACTCTATGAAGAGGCCAAGAACCTGCACGCTTCCATGGAGGAATACGAGCGCACCTTCCAGCAGCAGCAAGACCTCACCTTGCTGAAACAAGCACTTATGGGAGGGCAAATCAGTATGATTGAGTACTTCGTTGAAATATCGGTGGTCTATCAAAGCAAGACAAACCTCCTGCAACTGGAAAACCAGTATCAGAAGGCAATGGCGCAGATATACAAGAACCGGTTATAAAGAAAAGAGGAAGGTGTGTCAAAGTAAAAAGGACATCTTAGTTCTTGACACACCTTCCTTTACTTTCAACATATATTGCAGTTACAGTTTCGTGACTTTCCCCATAAACAGAATGATTCCCGTACTCTTTTCCTTTATCAGGAAGACGAAAGGACGGTCTACATAGAAAGGAATGACCGCACTTGGACCGGGAGCAGTCGCATCTACCATTCCTGCGATAGTCACAGCCACAGCTTCCGTCCCCTCTTCATCCACCTTTACATAAGTATATTGCTGCAACAGGTCGACAAACAATTCCTCATTGGACATTTTAGAGAAATCAGCGCGCCTGCTGTCGAAGGCATCCTTCATCTCCATTTCTTGCATATCTTCTATCAAGCCCTTGTCATATTTCAGTTCGAACCGTGGCAGCTTGACATTCAGCATTGTACCTGACAAAGTATTGCTCCACTCCCGCCAATGCTCATCCGTCAATTGCGGCAGACATTCCTCCAAAGACTTTCCTTCGGCCGGCAAAAGCACTACCATACTGAAAGCTTCATTACCATAAGGGAACTCTGCTATGGAAAAGCATTCATTTTCCGTATAATTGAAACGTTCTTTGGACATATTCATCATCTGTACCGTCGACCGGCTTCCGTCCACACTTGTAAACAGCTCTGCCTTTGTATCTGATTTCTTGAACTGATTTTTCCAGATTCCTTTGAAATAGAGAGCATTCAACAAATACATACGTGCACTCGCAGGCATCTCCGTCAAAACCTCCTTTATGCAATTATTCGTTTTCCCGGCACACCAACTGTTTATAATGTCCGGAGCCTTGGGAGAGGCAAAATCCAGTTCCTGCACTTGCGCGTCATATATCTTTTTGTTCACGCTTACAAAGTCGTCATGAACACCGAACCCTTGCTTTATCCAGATGGAATTGGCAATTCCCAACTGTGTGGTATTATCCAAATCGAGCAACGCCTCCACCAACTTCTTATTATAGTTGTTCATTTCCTCTAACGAATAGCCCGAAAAGCCCAGGACATCTGTCATCTCAGACAGTGTGTTTCCCGACGCTCCATTGGCAATCATAGACAGACAGAGCGAAGCGCTCAAAGGAGAGATGAACAGATTGGGCTTTTCCACCTCAGTTTTACAAATCTGATTAAAGAAACGGAAAGCGAAATCCGTTCCTAAATCCGTCATCTCCTGCTCGGCACGGGTCAAGGCAATGTCTTTGCGGGGCTTGGGTTGTGGTGAAGAGTTGTCGTCACTCTGGCAGGCTGCAAGGATACAAAGTAGGCTTAAGGCAGTAATCGTTTTTTTAAGCATAAGCAAATAGTATTAGTTTTAAAACAGTTATCTATATATAGAAAATGCTTGAACAAACAAAATACTGCATTGAAGAAACAATAAAAAAATGATACACTCCTACTCAATTATTCCTCTACCAACATCAACCCCACCCCTCTGACTGTCTTTATGGATACCGTAGGATCGTCTTCCAAGCATTTGCGTAGTTTCACCAGATAGGTATCAAGGCTACGCGAGATAAAGTAGTCGTTTTCATCCTGAGTCTCCCAATTGTGGCTGACAATAGCACCCCGTTTCACTACTTGATTCTTGTTCTGTGCAAGAAGTCTGAGAATTCCGGCTTCGCGCCGACTTAACACTGTTTTCTCACCGTTTTTGTCATTCCTAAGGGTTGCGTGTGCGGCATCCAGTGTGTATTGCCCGAAGTGGTAGCAATCTGTTTCATTGCGCGAAGGCTGTCCTTTTCTCAATTTAAGCAAAGCATGTATATGTGCATCCAGTTCTTCAGCCACAAAAGGCTTCTTCACGTAATTATCGGCTCCTAACTTATATCCACTGGTCACATCTTTGGGCGAGCCCAACGCCGAAGCCAGTAAGATAGGTATATTTCCATCCACTTCACGGATGCGCTCCACCATCTGAAGACCATTCATCACCGGCATATCCACATCCGAGATAATAATATCCGGATGATACTCCTGATATGCTTTCAAGCCTTCTTGCCCATTAACAGCCGTAATAACCTCATATCCTCCAATCAGTCCTTCCAGACTGCTCTTTACGACATAGGTCAACATGGAATCATCTTCCACCAAAAGCAATTTAATTTTGTTTTCCATCTATCATTTTGTTTTCAGTATCCTCTTCCTCCGATGCTGACATATACAATGTAAATTCACTGAATTTTCCAACCACGCTGCTTGCCGTCACTGTCCCTCCATGTGCCTCCATCACCCGATACACATAGTTCAGTCCCAATCCAAACCCTGCGACCTTGCCCAAACGGGAGCTTTTGATGGCAGAACCACGCTCAAATTTATCAAATATCTTACGTTTATCTTCTTCAGAAAAACCGATACCGTTGTCGCGCACCTTGATGCAGGAATAACCTCCGCTGCACTCCGAAGTTATTTCTATCTCTACCTCCCCCTCGTCTTTAGAATATTTCACGGCATTGTCCACCAAATTATAGACAGCCTCTTCCAGATATTCCTTGTCAGCATTCACTTCCTTGGCTTGCAGGTTTAACGTGAAATGCAACGGCTTGGTAGATTTTGCCTTAAAGGTTTCCATTATTCTTTCAAGCATCGGTTCCAGTTGCACTTTCTCCTTGACCATCGTCAACTTATGGCTTTCCAGCCTCGAGATAGTCAACAGTCTGTTTATCAACTTCAGCAAATGTACAGTTTCGGACTTCACCACTCCCAGAAAGCTTTTTTTCAATTCCGGCATACTTTCTATCTTCTCGTCATTCAACGCATCAGAGCACATCATGATAGAGCTAAGCGGTGTCTTCATGTCATGAATCATAGCATATGAGAAGTCTTCACGAAGCTTGGCCACTTTCTTCTGATAGATGATTACTTTAATCTGATAGATAATGCAACCGATTACCAAAACCAGCATGATAAAGGAGGCTATCATCAACAAGCCCATACGTTCAAAAAATACTTTATAAGGATTGACAAGAACAAGTTGTACAGCTTCAGTGGAATCTGATTTTATAGCAAATGGGGCAGACTTTATGATGCCCCATAGAGGTAATTTTTCTTTCTTACTAACTTGCAAAATGCTATCATTCTGAGGATTCATGGTACAAACAACAAAATTACTTTCAATACTATATTCCTTCAGCAAAGCAGATGCTATGGAATCCACTTTTAACAGAGACATTTTATATCCCATATTAGACAAGTTCTCACAAAAATAAGTCAGCGGATTTATGGTACCATTCACTTCACCTCCTATGACTTGTGTTCCTTCTGGAGTACATGCCATTCTTATTTTCATTTCATTTTCAATAGCCTCTTCCAAAACCTCACAACAATCCTTCTGAATATTATACCTTATAAGCATATAAGTATTATATATCCATACTGTCTGCAATGACAGTACAGCAATCAAACCTAAAAAGGTAAACAAACGAATGTATTTATATTTTTGTTTCTTCATTAATTTCATTTACGTTGCAAAGATATTAATTAAATTAAAACTTTAACCTAAAACTGACATTTTTCTAACAGATTACAAAAATCTTCCCTTGTATTTTTGCGGTATTAAAAGAAAGAAATAATGTATAACTTTAAATTATTAGAACAATGAAAGAACTTATTATTGAATTAACCAAGGAAGAAGAAATGCAAATTTTTGGAGGAAGAGTTGTATATGAAATAATAAATATCAACGGAAAAGACATCCTCATCGTAAAGAATATACCAGAATAGCTTTACGCCACCAAATGAGAACTACAAATCCTCAAAAAACAAAGACGTAAACTTTAACGTAGAACTGACGTTGCATCTGCGATGCAGATATCGGTTTCAGCAGCGCATTTACAACACCGCTTACTATCAGAGATTCATTATTCAAACATTAACTTTAAAAAGAAAAACAATGGAAAAGAACATCGAACACAAGGTAAAGCCTTTAACAAAAAAAGAGCAGAGAGTTGCATCGGGAGGATATGCCCCCACCGATTCTCCAATTAAGCCTATAGACGACAACAATGGTATGCCGGATTTTAAGATACCAAGCAAAGAAGATTTCAAGTTCTATTAATCGCAATAGAAACGTTCTATTAACCCTTTTATTAATAATTAAAACATTTTGAGTTATGAAAAATTTAAAAGACAATGCAATGATGCAGGAAATGAGTTTGCAGGACATGAAGGATGTAAACGGTGGTAGCCCTTGGTGGGCACTCTATGAACTGACGTGTGAATATTTGATTGATAATCGTGAAGCGATTACCGGTGCATATGCACAAGTAAAGGCAGAAGGAGGTACTGTTGCTACAGATATGCCATTCAAATAAAGTCAAAAAAGCATAGTGAAACTTCATCGTGTCTCTGCCTCAACAGCAGAGACACAACTCCATTGCAATATTTACCATTTATTTTCAACACGCATGAGACGTATAATAATAGCTATATACAAATTACCTTTATGGAAATCCATCATAATATTAATATTATTATCCTATATAATTCCCATATTAATTCCACAAATAAGCAATACTCCACGCCCCAACATGCTTAATGAGACCTTATTCTTTGGTTTCTACGCTATACTATTAGCTCCATTGATGGAAACTTTTACCGGACAAATTCTTCCTTATTATATTCTCAAAGAAACGTTCGGATGTAAAGTGATAGGCATATCAATCTGCTCTGGAATCATATTCGGGCTATATCATTTATATTCGCCCGACTATGCTGTTCATGCAGGCATAGTAGGGTGTTTATATCAATTATGGTATATCGTTTACAAGAAACATTATTCCGATTTCAAAGCCTTTCTCATTATCTCGTCTGTTCATACATTACATAATTCGGTAGCATTTCTATTAAACTATTTGCATTAGATAATTTCAATCAACGGAAAAGACATCCTCATCGTAAAGAATATACCAGAATAGCTTTACGCCACCAAATGAGAACTACAAATCCTCAAAAAACAAAGACGTAAACTTTAACGTAGAACTGACGTTGCATCTGCGATGCAGATATCGGTTTCAGCAGCGCATTTACAATACCGCTTACTATCAGAGATTCACTATTTAAACATTAACTTAAAAAAGAAAAACAATGGAAAAGAACATCGAACACAAGGTAAAGCCTTTAACAAAAAAAGAGCAGAGAGTTGTATCGGGAGGATATGCCCCCACCGATTCTCCCATTAAGCCCATAGACGACAACAATGGTATGCCGGATTTTAAGATACCAAGCAAAGAAGATTTCAAGTTCTATTAATCGCAATAGAAACGTTCTATTAACCCTTTTATTAATAATTAAAACATTTTGAGTTATGAAAAATTTAAAAGACAATGCAATGATGCAGGAAATGAGTTTGCAGGACATGAAGGATGTAAACGGTGGACTTGTAGGAGTAATTTTCGGTTTAATTATAACTGATATCATAATGAATCCCAATAGTGCATGTGAAGCTTTAAAAGCCGGTTGGAATTCTTGGACAAAATAAAATAAATATCAACTTTAAATTAACATACAATGATGACAGAATTATCCAACCTAGAATTACAAGAAATAAACGGTGGCGAATTAAACGAACTTACAGAAGGACTTCTCTACGGTATAGCAAGGACAGCAGCCTTTTCTGTTTTCGAACTAGCAACTTTGTGCTTATTAACCTACCATAGTCTATAAAAACCATGATGAAACTATCTGCATCAAATGATGCAGATAGTATTCACCTATTAAAACCAAAAAGTTGTATGAAATTTTCACCAATATTAAGTATCGCATTTACTGCAACAATCTGTTTTATTACTAATAATATAATCCAACCATATCTATTAAAATATGGCACAAATGATTACTATAGTACATCTTTTATCAGTGGATTCACATTTACCTTCTCATTCGATTCTATACTCATCTTAGTATATAAAAAGAAAATAACGAACAACAAAAAGTTGATTTCATTATTAATCCCTTGTCTTCTCTTTCATTTTCCATTCTTTGAGATTTCCACAAATAACCTCATTAAATTATTAGGATGTTCAATAGCTACCATTGTAATCTTCATTTTATATAAGAAATATCCTAAATATTGAGTATTCTTCATCTCATATTATAACTCACAATACGAGAATTTAAATTATTATCATAGGATTAACAAGCCTATTTACCCAGAATCAATTTTTTACATTTCTAAAAATGATATTAAAATTAGGCACTAATATTAGGTATTTCTTTCTATACTTCATTATGATGATTATCACAATTCTCCACAAAAATAGATATAAAACATTCATCTCTCAATAATAGTCCGTTAAAAATTCACCATATCGGCTAAGCGGCTTCTGCCACTATGCCAAAGAGTTCTTTGATAAGTTTA
>NZ_JAMZEE010000140.1:0-317 GCF_024704895.1 Bacteroides muris (ex Fokt et al. 2023)
TCCGGATTATGAAAACTTTATGTTCGATGCTTTATTAATTGCATATAAATTCTTACTTTTAAAGGAGAAAAACAGAAGGCTATGAATTACGGTTACATCAGAGTGAGCAGTGAGAAACAGACCGTTGAAAACCAGCGGTACGAGATAACTGAATACTGCAAAAGAAAAGGACTCATCATAGATAAATGGATTGAAGAGAGTGTGTCTGGTGCCAGGCATCCCAATGTGCGGAAATTAGGCAAGATACTGAATACGATAGACCAAGGCGATACCATATATGTTACGGAACTTTCAAGGCTTGGACGCTGTGCGTATAT
>NZ_JAMZEE010000141.1:0-314 GCF_024704895.1 Bacteroides muris (ex Fokt et al. 2023)
ACGATGTCATGGAACTCCTCATTCCACACATACGTGTTACCTTTGGCGAAAAAACCTCTCGGACGCGGCTCACTGGCATCCCGTCCGCTTGAACCGTCATAACTTACACCCACGGACATCTCGGCTATAAAGCTGTCATTCCATGCCGAAGCGTCCGCCTGGCTCTGATAACAGCGGACAGAGAAAGTGGAATACCCTACAGAAGCATTGACCGTAATCTCGGATGCCCTCGAAGGTCCTGCGATGGCGCTCCATATCCCGTTGCTGTAGCCTCTCGCTGCCAGATATCCGTCCGGATAAGTCAATGTGGCGCT
>NZ_JAMZEE010000142.1:0-302 GCF_024704895.1 Bacteroides muris (ex Fokt et al. 2023)
TATGCCCAGGTGGCGGAATTGGTAGACGCGCACGTTTCAGGTGCGTGTGTCGAGAGGCATGCAGGTTCGAGTCCTGTTCTGGGCACCAAGGTAAGGCGGTCGGTTCTTTGAATTGTTGAAAGTAAGTTGGAGAGGTGGCGGAATTGGTAGACGCGCTACTTTGAGGGGGTAGTGACAATTATGTCGTGGGAGTTCGAGTCTCCTTCTCTTCACGCTTTTATACATTGCGGAAATAGCTCAGTTGGTAGAGCATAACCTTGCCAAGGTTAGGGTCGCGAGTTCGAGTCTCGTTTTCCGCTCTT
>NZ_JAMZEE010000143.1:0-272 GCF_024704895.1 Bacteroides muris (ex Fokt et al. 2023)
TTGACAGGCCGCCCAATACTCTATGTCTTTTGCTTGGTTGAAAAAAATAAAGTTCTTATCCCGAACTCACGTTTATAATAATGCTTGAAACAACTACCGAACCGTCCACCTGGCCGCAGATTCCCTTGATACAGCGTCCGCCTACCTCGTCTTTGCCGGCAACCGTGATGTCGCAGGTGGATGTTCCCATGATACGTGTCAGCTCACCTGCCTTGGTGTCGCTGGTGTGGGTTTCCGTGAACAGATGGGGGAGCATTTCCTTCAAGGCCGGA
>NZ_JAMZEE010000144.1:0-270 GCF_024704895.1 Bacteroides muris (ex Fokt et al. 2023)
GGATGGATTACAATAGAAGGCTCTGCCGAAACTATGAACTAACATTCGACTCGGCAGAGGAAATGGTCAAATTAGCCGCTATAAGATTATTATTGAGGAAAATTTAAACAGGCTCTAAGAAGCTGTTTAAAATTTATTGAAGATAAACGTTATTACAATGAATAATATATTGTAAATCAGTAGGTTAATTGAGGGTTTATTTGTAGCTTTATGAGTGTCAATCAATTAGAGTTATGGAACAATACTCAACTAACCTTACTGATAAACAGT
>NZ_JAMZEE010000145.1:0-266 GCF_024704895.1 Bacteroides muris (ex Fokt et al. 2023)
GAAACGAATGCATTTGCTGAATCATTCAATGCAAAAATTAAAGCGTTCAGAGCACAGTTTAGGGGAGTCGGAGATATGCCATTCTTTATTTTTAGATTATGCAAACTAACAGTGTAGATTTAACATACCCACAGGGTTTTCGGACTGACCCGAACATGATTTACGGGTGACCCGTAAAACTCCCGTAATCCTTAACAAAAAGAAAACCACTGACTCATTGTAAATCAGTGGTTTAAGTGGAGCGTATGAGACTCGAACTCATCACC
>NZ_JAMZEE010000146.1:0-253 GCF_024704895.1 Bacteroides muris (ex Fokt et al. 2023)
AGTGAATAATTTCTCATTTCCGGCATTCCTTTTCCCACAATGCTTTTTGTTAAAAAATTCCGTTACTTCGCAGGTAATGAAATCCTGTTAATTTCATTAATAATCAGTAGACAAGGAGAGAACAGGCGGGTTTTGTCCTGAATGGTGAAAATCAGTCCGTTGGGATATCGGAAAGAGGATTGGAAGTCGGGAAAAGTGACAGTGGGAAAGTGATGAAATGAGGCTTCCAGAGAATGAAAGCGCATGTTTTTTT
>NZ_JAMZEE010000147.1:0-248 GCF_024704895.1 Bacteroides muris (ex Fokt et al. 2023)
TTGGCAGCTTCCAATTTTTCTTTGTCGAATACGAAGCGGGCACCTTCTTCTGAATAAGCACCACCTTTCACACCCTGATGACCAGTAGTATAAGGATACAATCCGGAATAGAAGAATTTCTTATCAGCGCGCAATGCATCTTCATACCAGATTGCACCACCCAAACCGGTTGTCGGTTTAACTCCAACGTCGTTCAGGAAACCGTTCAGCAAGTCTGTATAGATATTACATGTCGGGTTGTTCTCTGT
>NZ_JAMZEE010000148.1:0-248 GCF_024704895.1 Bacteroides muris (ex Fokt et al. 2023)
AACTCACCGGACTTAGTCAGCATATTGTCGTACATACGCTGGATGTTGGGTTGACAGATGGTCTCCTTCGCTGCTCTTATGCTGGCCATATACATATTGTTGTTGTTCGAGGCTGCAGCGTTCTTCATACCTTGTTCAGTGAAGCCGACAAACTTCCCCACTGAGCTGCTGAACCTCGTGTATTCTAACTTGTTGAAGTAATAAGACCTGATGAACTCGATGTCCTTCAGCTCCGTGGAGTTAAAGAC
>NZ_JAMZEE010000149.1:0-246 GCF_024704895.1 Bacteroides muris (ex Fokt et al. 2023)
GGATTGATATTGCTTAATTTAACCGTAAAGATAATTCACTTTCGCGTATTAACATAATATACCCACAGGGTTTTCGGGTTGATCCAATATTACCGTTATTGGTGTTCCAAAAGGTGGAGCAAAAGAGGTGGAGCGTAAATCTCCACCGAATAAGATTATTTCTCTCTGGTTTGCAACATTTTGCGTATCAAGAAAGCGTGCATGGTTTCCTACTTTTGTACAACGAAAAACTGTAGGAACATGAAA